>DAIRER010000188.1:0-4783 GCA_036795495.1 Pseudobdellovibrionaceae bacterium
AAAGGTCAAATAAATAATATCCATAAGCTCTAAATCATTTAGACTTTTCTTAAAATAATCCGCATAGGCTTTTTTAATCCCAAAGATTCCTGGTCCAAACTGAACCACATTTAGATATCGTTCTAATATTTCATTTTTAGAAAGATTTTTTTCTAAACGCAGCGTAATTAAAGCCTCTAAAAACTTTCTCCATAAGGTTTTTTCTTTTGTAAGATACAAGTTTTTGGCTAACTGCTGAGTAATTGTCGATCCACCACGGACATATTTACCTTTATGGAGATTTTTTTCAAAACTATTTTGTAATTCTTTCCAATCAAAACCATGATGTTGAAAAAATGAAGAGTCCTCTGACAAAATGACCGCTCTTTTCATAAATGGTGAGATTCCCGATAAATGAACGTAGTCCTTTCCCTGGGGGCAAAGACTCACTTTATACATTCGAGTCACCATGCAGCCTTTAAGCTCTTTTCCACTAGGAACCAAATAAAGAATATATAAATAGAGAGAACTTAAAAGGAGGAATTGAAGTAAAAACAGCCCTCCAAGCAGGATTAAAAGACGTCTTATCATAGAAACTTTCTAGGAGGACAAAAAGGGTCAGTATTAAAGATCAAAGTCATAAATTCTATTCTTAATAAAGGGGTTAAGAAAAAACAACTATATGTTTGACAATCCCCCCATTTAATCGCAAGTTTTCACCCCAAAGGACGTTCGAATTGGGAGGGGCGCAGATTTAACTGCACTGAATAATGCTGTATGTTGTATATTTATGTTTTAAAATTTATTTTAACATTCATTTTTTCATTTTTAGGTTTCATATCTACAGGTTATGCAATTCCGTCAAAAGAAAAATCCTGTGAACCTTTATTTTATAATAACATAAATACTCGGGGCCAAAACATTGACCGCATTTCGGGTCAAACCTCAAAACGTCCCCTTGGACCTATTTTTAATATTTTTCCAACTCTGACCTATGGTGGACTTCAAGGGGTTTTGGTCACCCTCAGTGAAATCAAATTAGCTTCAGATGGAATCCTGCTCGGACCCATCTATGAGCAAACACTGCAACATATGCCCGATGGAAAAGGTGGAATCACTAATAATGTGACAGGTTACTGGCCTAAAAATCATATGAAAATTGATGAGCGCCTGGGTGGCGAAAGCAGTTTTATTCAAACTGTTAACTATGCAAAAAAACTGAGGTTCAAAGAAATTTGGGTAGATATGGTCTATGGACACCTCGGCTATACTTGGAAGGATATTTTGCGCTTTGCTGAAAATACAAAGGCCTCTTATATTAAGTTTGATCCAGATCGAAAAAATGTACGACTTCATCATTTAGAAATTCCAACACCCTCATCAGATGAGGTCTATTTCAATCATGAATCTACGACATTAGAAAACTTAATTCTTTCGGGTTATGTTCGTCCCCTAGACACTCGAGATGTCAGCCACCACCACTGGGAAGAATTAGAATCTATACGTGATCCTCAATCGGATCGTATTTATCACTTATGGAATGAACTCTCACAGCTCAGCCTTCATGGGCTCCATGGATTCAACCATTCAAACCCCAAGGTTTTAGAGTATCTTACAGAAAGTTTTTTAAAATATGCCGAGGCAGGAGTCACTGGATTTCGTATGGATGCCGCGCTCTATGTTAAGCCAGAAGCTACAGCAGAAATCATCAATCGTGTTCACAAATCCTACCCACATGTTAAATTCTTATTAGAACTCCTTGTCGGTCGAGAAGCCGTCCTTCATCGAATGATGAAAGAAATTGAACAACGGGTCCAAATTCCAGAAAATATTTTCTACATAGATTTTCCGCAAATGTATGAAGTACGTCGTATTCAAGATCAAAAAGATTTTCAATTCAACTGGTACTTTGGATTTATAAGACATCAGAACCGACTGCAAATGAAAAGAGAAAAATTAGTTCCTTCCATCATTAATCATGACTTTGGAAACCCCCTTGAAGACACCCATATCAACAGCGTCATTCATGCTTTAACAGAGTTCACTCACCGTAATCCAACACTGAATTATCCTCACACGGATATAAAAAATGGTAACAACAATCGGCATCACATCGAAGATTATGTTTACCAACGTGACAATACAGGTAAATTGATTCGCATTTTTAGTAATGCTTTAGCACCTTATCGAAAAAATGCTGAATTTTTTCATAACCCTATGATTTGGACCGGTGAGCAATGGATTGCACTCAATAGTTTACCGGCTCATTTTTTCTCGGATCAACTGCACACTCAAGGAAGTTATGTTCGAGATTCCTTATTTCTAAAACTGGAACTCCCCGATCGAGAAATTGTTTTGTTTATAAAAAAGGACTCCTTACAAAGTAAATATAAAGTACCTGTTTCAAATAAAGAGTGGAGCCACTCTTTGCTTCACTATTCGGATAACAATCCACAAGTTTCAATTCAACATTTAAAATCTAAACCAGTTGAAGCCTCCATCATTTTAGAAATTGAGGCCTTTGGACCTACGGTGGCTCTTATTGAACTTAAAAAATAAAGTGAGATTATGATTTCATTAAAAACCCTTCAGTTTTATACAGACTTTTTGAATGCACACCATTTGAAAGTCCCAGATATACATGTTGTTTTGGGTTCAGGCTTTGGGGAATCCTTAAATGATATCTCCAATGTAGATTGGCAACTCATGGCCAAGATTCACCTGAAAGAGATTCCTGAAGTTTCTCCGCCCACCGTAATGGATCATTCGGGACAATATTTAATTTTTCAAAATAAAAAACAGGGAACCCTTGTTCAATTTCAATTGGGCCGCCTGCATGGCTACGAGGGGCATTCCCCGCGTTCCGTTATTAAACCTGTCATGATCCCACGACTTGCTGGAGTAAAAGAATTTATTTTAACCAATGCCGCCGGTGGCATGACTCCCACGATGAAGCCTGGCGACGTCATGATGATTCAAGACCATGTGAACCTCACAGGACAAAACCCTTTGATTGGGGATAATCCCACTTTTAATCAAAAGTCTTTGGGACCGAGGTTTCCAGACCTCTCAAAAATGTACAAAAATGGACGCAGCGAGATCCTTTACCAGAGCCTTCAGCAAAAAGCAGAGTTGGGTGTACACAAAGGAATTTATTTAGGTCTCTTAGGTCCAAGTTTTGAAACCCCCGCAGAGATTCAACTTTTTAAACAATGGGGCATGGGCGCCGTGGGAATGTCTACAGTCTGGGAGGCGATAGCCCTACATCATTCCGGAGCACAAACAACGGGTTTATCCTTGATTAGCAATTTGGCGGCAGGGCTTTCTGAAGAAGAGCTAGATCATCATTTGGTTTTAAAAACCTGTCGACAATCCGCTCATAAAATTATGGAGGCCCTTTTTGAAACCTTCTAAGTACAACCTGGGAATACGTTGTGATTATCTTTTAACCATGGCTCAGGGAAAATCTGAAATCTTAACAGATTATTTTATTGGAATTAAAAATTCAAAAATTGAGACCATTGAAAAATGGAAACCCAGTCTTAAAATTAATTCAAAAAAATTTCTTCATGCCAAAAAACAATTGGTTATGCCAGGTCTTGTGAATGGCCATACTCATTTAGCCATGACTCTATTTCGAGGGATCGAAGATGATATTCCCCTTTCTCATTGGCTCTTCGATCGCATACTACCCTTAGAACGTCGATTGGTAGATGCCCAATTTATTAAACTTGGCACAGAATTGGCGGCTTTGGAGTGCCTGCGTTTTGGAACGACCACGATCTGTGACCAGTATTTTTTCGCTCAAACCGCGGCTGAAGTTTGGGATCGCGTGGGATTGAGAGGCATTTTCGCTCAGGTTTTTTCTCAATACCCACTTCCAGAGGATGCAGCCCTTGGAAAAGATAAAGAAAAATTATTTTTAAAACTCTTTAATCAGCTTAAAAAACACCCGCGATTAACGGCAGCCCTAGGCCCTCATGCACCCTATTCGTGCGATGATAAAATATTAAAATCCGTCGCGGAACTTTCAAAAAAATATCAGGCCCCTGTTCATATTCATGTTTCAGAAACTGAAACTGAGGTTAATGAACATTTTAAAAATTATAAAGTTTCGCCTACAGAAAGGCTTTATAATTTAAATCTCTTAGGTCCAAACACAATTTGTGCTCATTGTGTTTATTTAAATGAAAAGGATCAAGAACTTTTCAAAAAAACAAAGACTTCGATTATTCACAATCCCGATTCAAATTTTAAATTGGCCTCTGGTGTTGCTCCTATTCCAACCTACCTAAAACAGGGCCTGGTGGTAGGACTTGGTACGGATGGCTGCGCCAGTAATAACAATCTTAATTTATTTGGAGCCATGAATTTAGCAACCAAAGTTCAAAAGGTATTTCATAAGAACTCGCTGGCCATGACGGCATCACAAGCCTTAAAAATGGCGACCCTTGAATCAGCAAAAGCATTAGGCATAGAGGATCAAGTCGGAAGCCTTGAAGTAGGAAAAAGAGCGGATATTCTTTTTATTGACCTTGAACTTCCGCACATGCAACCCATTCAAGATCTCGTGAGCCATTTGGTCTATTCGGCAACAGGGATGGAAGTCCATACGGTGATTTGTGATGGTAAAATTCTAATGAAAAACAGAAAAATATTAACGTTGAATGAATCTCAAATTTATAAAAAAGTTCATGTTTATCAGAAAAAAATTAAAACAGAATTGGATATAATCAAAAAGGAAAATCCTCTGTGAAAAATACGAATTCATATGAGGAACTTAAAACTGAAATCCTTCAAATAG
>DAIRER010000189.1:0-4749 GCA_036795495.1 Pseudobdellovibrionaceae bacterium
CTTGGTGGTGTTAAAGAAAGTCTTGGCTCACCACTCACAAAATATTTAGATTTAGATTCATCAAGTGCTCAAATTTTATATGAGGGGTCATCTGGAACAAGAGTATTGAAAACAAAAGATCAAAAAAATTATTTATTTTCCTATTCTAAAGTGGGATTTGGCGAGCTTGTTGTTGCTTCTATTGTTGATAAAAAAAATGCACTTTCTGCGACTGAAATTTTGTTAAAAAAATCACTCATATTCTTTGGTCTATTGATATCAGCGATAATCATTATAAGTCTTTTAACTTCTAAATCGATTACATCCTCGTTGAGGGAGCTGTTCTTTGCGACACAAAAAGTTGCTGAAGGGGATTTTAATATTCATATTGAACCTAAAAGTTCAGATGAAGTGGGAGCCTTAGCAAGAAATTTTAATTTAATGGCCGGTGAAGTTTCAAGACTTTTAGATCAAACAGCTGAAAAAGCGCGTATGGAAAATGAATTATTAACGGCAAAAACAGTTCAAGAAACACTTTTTCCACTTCCGAATATGAAAATTGACGATATTACAATTTCTGGATTTTATGAGCCAGCCAGTGAGTGCGGTGGCGATTGGTGGCATTACTCTAGAGTTAAAAATAAAATATATTTTTGGATAGGAGATGCGACGGGACATGGCGCCGCCGCGGCACTTATCACAAGTGCAGCAAAGTCCGCAGCCATAATTATTGAGCATCTAGAGATGGAGCCAGGGCCGGCTTTGGCATTTCTAAATAGGTCGATCCATGAAGTCAGTAAAGGTCGATTGATGATGACTTTTTTTATTGCAACTTATGATACTCAAACTCACCAATTAATATATTCTAATGCCTCACATGAGGCTCCGTACTTGCTTAAAAGATCAGAAAGTTTATTAAAGAAAAAAGAATTGATTCCACTCAATGAAGTCAACAGTCCTCGTATTGGGCAATCCTTAGAATCTAAATATCAACAGACTGAGATTCAAATTGAGCCTGGCGATCGAATCTTTTTTTACACAGATGGAATTGCTGATATTCAAGATAAAAAGAATGAAAATTGGGGAGAACGTCGATTTATTAAATCTTTATTAGAAAATAATTTTAAGTCGAAAATTCCAAAAGATTTTATTGCTTCATTTTCAGAGGAATTTGGGACTTTTCGTCAATCCAGTTCGTTGATTGATGATGTTACGTTTTTTATAATACAAAGAGACATTTAGGAGGAATTTATGGGAAAATTAGAAATTAAGATGGTTCAAGAAGGTCCTATTTTAAAAGTTAAATTAAATGGTGAAATAGATGAGGATATTGATTTTTCTCAGTCTAACATTAATTCTTCTTCGCAGATTAGTTTTGATTTAGAGGGAGTTAAAAGTATTAATTCATGTGGTATTAGAGAATGGATTAAATGGCTTTCGACTGCAAAATCGGCTCAAATTGTGTTTTTGAAGTGTCCTAAAATAATTGTTGATCAAATTAATATGGTTGATAGTTTTTTGCCTTCGAATGCACAAGTGGATTCATTTTATGTGCCCTATTTTAATGAAGATTCTGGTGAAGAAAAAAGTATTTTATTTACTAGAAATGTTGAGTTTTCTAAAGAAAATTTAAAAACTCCAGTAGTTAAGGATTCAAAGGGTAATGATATGGAAATGGATATTCTTGAATCAAAATACTTTAAGTTTTTAAAGAAATAGCAGTCCAAGGTCTAAATACTAAGGTCTAGAAATGGGTTTTATTTAACAGTTTTGTCTTATTTTTTTTAGATAAAACGCCGATAAAACCTTTGTGAGTGAAGAAAAAACAAAAATTTTATTAATCGAGGATGATCAGTCTCAGGGTGTTGCTCTAGAAGAGGCACTCAAACGATCTGGTTTTGAAGTGTATTGGGCGAATCATCCTGATCAAGCTATGAATTACGTCGATGAATTCGGCAGAAAATTATCCTATGTTATTGCCGATTGTTTACTGCCAAAAACACCTGGAGTTGAATTAGTTGTAAATCTTAGAAAAAAACTAGGTGGATCTTTTAAAGCATTGATTCTGAGCGGAATATACACCGATAAAAATTTTATTAAAGATGCAATCAATAAAACACAAGCTCTAGCTTTTTTTACAAAACCTTTTTCCATTCATCAAATTACAGAACTTCTAAAAAAAGAAGAAGAACAGTTGCTGGCGGATCGTACAAGAAAAGCAAATATTTCATCACGAAAATCTCTTTATCAAGTCTTTTCTAGTCCTGATTTGAGTATTCGACAAAAACGTAAAATATTAGAGTCACTTGAAGATATTTCTGGATACGACTTGCCAATGATAATTTCTCTGTTATCTGAGACAAGAACTTCTGGATTTTTAAATATTTTTTTTGAAGATGGAAAAGTGGGCGGATTGTCCTTTTTTGAAGGTAAAATTACGGCAGTTGATGTTCCGGATCGTGGAACATTTTTGGGCGAACTTTTGATTCAAAGTGGATATATTAACCCAGATGAAGTCAAAGTAGCTTTAGAACAAAAAAAGAAAAGAAAAATGGGAGAATATTTAATTCAAGGAAATCTATTAAGTCCCCATGCGTTTGATTTAATACTTATTGAACAAATGAGTATTCGTTTGAGCTCAATAATTTCTGACAAAAAAATTAGAATTAGTTTTGTTGGCAGTGAAAATACGGAGGATAGCTTTCCAAATATTGATAATGAGGCACTTGTAGGATATCTTCATGATTGGAATGCTTCAAAAGTAAGTCATCAATGGCTTAAATCCTTATTTGTATTTTGGAGTAATAAACTTATTTCAAAAAATCCACTTTTTAAATCGGATCATTTTGTTTTAAAAATGCCATTATTAAATTCACTAGATGGTATTTGGGATTCTTTAGATCGAGGAATAACCATTAATCAAATGTTGGAAAATATTAACTACAGTGAAGTCGCTGTATATAAAGGAATTCATTTTCTATTAATTAAAGGTCTTATTCATTTTGATAAAAAAATTGCCTTCGAAAGCGAACAATCTCAATTGAGTCATTTAGAACGATTATCAAATGAATTTGAAAAGAAAAGCGACTTTGAAATATTAGATTATTTTGAGGCTTCCTCTGGGCCTGCCAACGGTCAGGACTTAAGTGCTGAAATTATGAATTTATTGGGAGAAGAACCAAAAACAAAATCCTCAGTTGTACATAGTGTTTGGCAGAAATTAAAGATTAAATTAGACACCGTGTTAAACTTAAATCAAAATTCAGGTGCAAAAGAAAAAGCAAAAAAAGATTCAGAAAAAAATGAAAATGAATTAAAGCTCAAAGGAACTCTTCTATTAGAGGAGCTCAAACAGACTTTAAGTTTTAATCAGTTCAATTCATCTAAAGAAATTGCAGATAAAATTTCTCAATTGGGTGTTGAAATTTCAGGATTTCATTTGCTTTACGCCTGGACAAAACTGGGAACATTGCAGGTCGCTCAAAAAGATCGTCAATTGAAAGAAGTCGAACTTGAACTGGCTCAAGTCTCGCCAGATGAACGCTTTGGTGTTCATTTTTCATATGTTACAGCTCTTTTTTATAAAGCAAAAGGGGATCTAAAGGTGGCCGAGAAGCAATTAAGAAAATGTCTAGCGGTGGATCAAAATTTTATCTTAGCCAAAAAAGAACTAAGTCTAATGCAATCAAAAAATAAAAAACAAGATCTATTAACTATGGATTTAAAGGATGTTGTTACAAGTCTTTTTCGAAAAAAATAGATAAATTTAAAATTTAATATTCCAACCTAGTTTTAGTTCGGGTTCTGTTTGATCTCCAATAATATTGATACCTAGTCCATAGTCTAAGTAATGATTTTTAAATGTTGAAGATAATATTTTAAAATTGGCTCTTATAAAGTTAGAAATTAAAGTTGAATCAGAAATAAAATAATATTCAATATTTGTAGAAATGCGGTCTCCAGACCAATCGATGATTTTAGGTATTTCATGATCCGTAAAAATCCCAAGTCCCATCATTGAAGAGCTGGCCTTTGAAAACTGCAATTGGCTGAGAGGAATTATGTCAAATCCCCAGCTTGAATTTTCAAGTTGGATTTCTGAATTCATTCGATATTTTAAATTCAAACTATAAAAATCAAATTTATATTGTGTTGAAGAAATATATTTATCATATTTTATCTCTAATCCTGGTTTTAAATAGGTATTTTTAAAGCCAAATATTGTATCAAACCATTTTTGGACTTTGATTTCAGTTGAAATTCTTTTTTCAGGTCCTATTGCATTTAAATCTAAAGAAACTAACCAAGGAAATCCTCTATAAATACTTGTCGATGGGTAGTATTTTTTATTTTGGGATTTTAATTCTAATTCAGCTAAATTTTCATTACCTTTTTGAAGATCATTAATTTGCCAATGAAAGTAGTTATTCTTAAGTAATTTGAGTTTATTTTTTTTATTTTCAGAAGTTAAAAGTACATTTTCTTTTTTTAATCCTTTAAGTTCAATTTCAGATTTATAGGTTTTCAAAAAGGAAGTGTCTTCAAGATGAATGCGAAGATTTTCATTGGGAGGATCTTCTTTAATAAAAAACTCTTGTCGTAGGGGAATACCTCCACCACCCAATAAATACATAATTGGGTAGGAGTAGGGAATCCTAGTTTTCCAAAATAGCGAGCTTTTTGATAAATTATCTTTAGCATCATAGGGACTGAGCCCTTTTCCTGTAATTTCTAAAAATTTAATTTGATCAATTACAGTCAAGCTGACAT
>DAIRER010000190.1:0-4743 GCA_036795495.1 Pseudobdellovibrionaceae bacterium
CCCCGCTGTGGATTTTCTCAGCCAAAAGATAAATACTGTGCTCAATGTGGTGTCGATATGGAGACCTATCGCCCGCAGAAGGCTCCTTTGATCAAACGATTGATCACCCATCCTGCTAGCTTTATGCTGGTACTTTTTCTATCAATTTATTTAGGTTATGAACTGACTGTTTCGTTAAAATCTACACTTCAGGGATCAAAAACCTCTTCAAATGTCCATAGTTTTTTAAGAAACAAAAACTCTTCCGGACAAGCCGAGTCCTTGAAAGAAGCCCTGACCCCCGTAGAAGAGGACTTAGATTCTGATTTAGACTCGTCAGATAGATCTTCAGCACTGAAACAAAGAGATAAAACGCAACAAACGATGGCTGATTCAAAACTATCCCTTCAGAATACAACTAAGAAGGAGTTGGTAATTACCTTTTATGAGTCAAAAATGATCCCCTTTGGAGAATGGACTGAACGACAAGGTATCGCCGATCGATTTACTCACTCTGAAGAGTACTCTTCAGCGACATTAAATTCATTTTTAAGCCTTAAAAAATCTTTTTTAGAATTTTCAACTCCAATAGATCACCTTAGTAAAGACTTAGAACTGACAAAAGCCAATAAAATTGATTTTTTTTATGGGGTACTATTTCCCCAATTTCAAAACGAAAGAGCCGGGCATCGATTTTATGTCTCTTTAAATCCTTTCAATTCAAATTCCCCGACGCAGGGACAATTCTATTTACAAAGATTTTGGTATAATAAAAGTAATTCCGCGACAAAAAACGCAATCCATGAGCCACCACAACAGGATGCTATTAATGAAGCTCTTTCTCTTGAAAAAGAAAGTGTTTTTATGATTGTAGGAACACTTCCGAGAGAAACTCCAGCCGAGATTGAAAATAAACTTTCTGAAAAACCACTTTTTCAACTTTTAAAATCTGAAGAATTTCAAAAAAAGATCACAGATTTAATCATTCTTATCGAGATTCAAGACGTCATTGAAAAAACACAACTTTAATCGTCCTGAGTAAATTTTCTTTACCTCTTATAGAAAAAGAGTTGACTCAGCTGCCTAGATGTAAAACTCTGTGGCTCCTATGAAATCACATCACTATGGTCCACAGGTTCATATATTAAATAATCCTCTCTTAGAGGGATTGCTGGCTCGACTTTGCACACCTCAATGCTATCAGCCAGAAATATTAAAAATTATTGAAATTCTTTACACTCAACTCGTAAGTGAGGTCATAAATAGAGAATTTAAAACAGAAAATTTTTCTACACCCACCCGAATGAGCCAGCATCATCCTGGAAATAATTTGGAAGGACTTCAGATATCAAAGAAAAATAAAGCGGTTTGTGTGAATCTTGCCAGAGCAGGAACCTTTCCTAGTCACACATGCTATCAGTTTTTACATAATGCCTTACCGCCAGAAAATCTAAGGCAAGATCATATTTTCGCTTCACGCCAAACTAATAATGAAAATCATGTTACCGGAACACATCTCGGAAGTTCAAAAATTGGTGGGAGTATTGAAAATGCCTATGTCCTGTTTCCTGACCCCATGGGCGCCACAGGAAATACAATTATTTCAAGCGTAGACTATTATAAAAAAAATATCCCAGGAACTGCCGCTCAATATATTTGCCTTCACCTTATTGTTACCCCAGAATATTTAAAACGGGTCCTTACCGCACATCCTGATATTTCGATTTACACGCTGCGTGTCGATCGAGGGCTCTCTCAACCAGAAATATTAAAAACCGCTTTGGGGCAACACTGGGATCAAGAAAAGGGTTTAAATCAAAATGATTATATTGTTCCCGGAGGCGGCGGCTTTGGTGAAATCATGAATAATTCTTTTGTCTAAATTCGGCCAAAGAGATAATACTATAAAAAAGTGAGGTTTTCATGGTTCCATTAAAAGTAGCACCCTATCTTTCTGAAGAAAAAATTCAAAACCGAGTTAAAGAAATGGGTCAAGAGCTAACTAAAAAATTTCAGGGAAAACCTGTTGTTGCTGTTTGTGTATTGAAGGGTTCTTTTATGTTTTTTTCGGATCTTGTCCGAAACATTAATGCGGATCTTTCTCTAGAGTTTTTTGGAGTTTCTAGTTATCACGGAGCCACTTCTTCTGGTGAAGTAAAAGTGACTTTAGACCTGACTCGCCCCATAGAGGGAAAACACATTCTTTTGGTTGAAGATATTGTGGATACGGGCCTCACCATGAATTATCTTAAGTCCTCTTTATTGTCTCGTAAACCGGCAAGTCTTACGACCGTGGCCTTACTTGAAAAACCTGATTCTTTAAAAGTTCCCTGTGAAGTGGATCTGATTGGATTTAAAATTCCCAATGATTTTGTGGTCGGCTATGGCTTAGATTATCAAGGTTATTACAGACACCTTCCTTTTATTGGTCAGGTACAAAATTTTCAGTAACTTAATATTACAAACGGGATTAAAAACCGTATATTTCAAGATGGCAGCACCATTTTGTTTCCAAAAAATAAGGAGATTAACGAATGAAAGTTTACCATGAACTTTTACGAACGATCTTAGAAAAGGGATCACCAAAAAGTGATCGCACAGGAACCGGAACTCTAAGTGTTTTTGGCCACCAAATGCGTTTTAATCTTGAAGAGGGGTTTCCGCTTTTAACAACAAAAAAACTTCATACCCGATCTATTTTTCATGAGCTGCTTTGGTTTTTAAAGGGTTCAACAAATATTCAATACCTAAAAGAAAATCAAGTCTCTATATGGAATGAATGGGCTGATGAGAATGGTGATTTAGGCCCTGTTTACGGAAAACAATGGCGCTCCTGGGAATCACCAACGGGTCAAAAAATTGATCAAATATCAAATGTGATAGAACAAATAAAAAAAAATCCAGATTCAAGACGGCTCCTTGTTGTGGCCTTCAATCCTGGTGAAATTGAAAATATGGCGCTTCCTCCTTGCCATGCTTTTTTTCAATTTTATGTCGACCAAGGAAAACTTTCTTGTCAACTTTATCAAAGAAGCGCTGACGTGTTTTTAGGAGTCCCCTTCAATATCGCAAGCTATGCACTACTGACACATATGGTGGCTCAGGTCTGTCATTTAAAAGTCGGTGACTTTGTTCACACCCTTGGGGATGCTCACCTTTATTTAAATCATTTGGATCAAGCAAAACTCCAATTGACTCGAGAATTTAAACCGTTGCCTAAGTTAAAATTAAATCCCAATGTCGACTCTATTTTTGATTTTAAATTTGAAGATATTGAAATTATAAATTATGAATTTCACCCTCCGATTAAGGCTGAAGTTTCTGTATGATACTTTCTCACATCGTTGCTTGTTCTCAAAATCGAGTGATTGGATCTCAAAATACTCTTCCCTGGCATATCCCCGAAGATTTTGCTTTTTTTAAAAGTAAAACCAAGGGGCATATTCTTATCATGGGAAGAAAAACTTTTGAGTCTTTGCCGGGGCTCCTACCACAACGTTTACATATTGTGATCACTCGAAATCCTGAAGCTTTGAAGTTTGAAAACAAACAAGCCCGATCGCCTGAAGTTTTAATTGTGAATAGCTTAGAAAAGGCTCTTGAATTGGCAAAAAGTTATATCCCTGAATGGCCCCAAGAAGTTTTTATTATTGGTGGGGGTGAAATTTATCAACAGTCACTATCAAGCACTCACAAAATTTATCTAACAATCATACATGAATACTTTCATGGTGATACTTCTTATCCAGAAATAAATATGAATGATTTTATTTTAGTTGAAAAAAGGGACCGAGCGATGCCCGTTCCCTTTACATTTTTAACTTATGAAAATTCAAAAAACCTCAGTGTCTAATACGTGTCTAATTGGGAACAAATCCAATACTTTTTGCTAAAACATACCCCGCTGGTGCCACTCGATCTAATGAATACATTTTTTTAGACCCATCCCTACTTATATATTCACTCAATTTACTAGTATTCGATTTTATAAATGGAGAAATGTAACCGAGGAACTCCAATTTACTTTGTCTATCACAATTTTGAGATGTCGAAATATTAGAACTTTGCGCACGAGGGTTAGAACATGAATATAAGGGTAAGTTATTGAGCTCTTGGTCTTTAAATGTTTTAAAAGCTATTCCTTGTGGAGACCAATATCCAGTTTCAATTTTTCTTAAATCCAATGTATACAGAGTCTGAGAGCCATTTGAAAGTTTATGCACTAAATTTAAGTTCGCGTCGGATCCTTGATCATTAGACTCACACTTTTTTGAGATTAATTTATAACTTTGAGTATAACTTTGATCAATAGAATCAATTCCAATCACGGCTTGAATTGATCTACTTCCCCGTCGAAAATCTAAAATTTGAGTCATTAAGCTGGTTCTTAGTGTTAACTCAGGTTGAGTATCCCCACAGGGGGACCAATTAACGGAACTTAAATCTAAATCTGTCTTTACGTAATATTCATCAACAATGGGACCCGTAAACTTAGAACTTTGAAAGGCAGACGTGATATAACTCTTGTTAAAAGAATACAGAGTTTCATGAACTCCTATAGTTTTGTCATCCAATTGTACAAAGCCTCGATACTCTGTACTTATTAGCCCCAAAGAAATACCTCTTGGAATAGCTAATTGAATATTTACCACACAGACTTTACGATCCGATATTTTATTCTCACGCGAAGAAGATTTTGCCATTAATTGATCAAAAAGCAGGCTTAACTCTTGCTCGTCTGGAGAAATACTTGCTTGTACCGAT
>DAIRER010000191.1:0-4731 GCA_036795495.1 Pseudobdellovibrionaceae bacterium
CCTTTCGTTAAAACACATTGATCATGCTACTGAATAAAACAGGGGTCAATGCTAATGCTGTAAAGCATCTTTTAAAACAGAGCCCTCATTCAAGGCTGGAGGCACCGTACCCAAAATATAGCTTAACGTCGGCGCCAGATCGATCACGCGTGTAAATTGGGGGTAACGACCCGTTTTGACAGAGGGTCCCATTAAAATCAAAGGAACCATTCGATCATAGGAATAACCTGTCATATGAGTTGTTATAACTTTTGATTCTTCAAACCAAAATGGTTTTGGAATCACAATCAAATCTCCATTTTTTTTCACAAGGACTGATTTTTTAATTTGTTTTTCCATTAACAGCACTGAGTTTGAAGAGTTATCCACATCCTTACCCACAACCACAGCCTGAACGCCTGGCTCAGCCATTAAAAAGTCACGTCCTTGCTGCAAAATTTGAGCGTCATCCAGTTTCAATTGACGAATTAAATCTGTGTTGAAGTAAAAATTTAAACTTTCGGCACTGACCACCATTTTAGCATTAGCCTCTATCGATGAGTATTTTTCTCGATAAAAACTATTCAGTTTTGAAATCAACTGTTCGTTACTCAACGTCCCCGCATCAAGCTTTATTTTACGACTGTCCTCAATCGTGGGAGCCACACCATGATCGGCCGTCAGCACTACCAAAACGCTATTCAATCCACCAATAAGATGGGTGTTAAGCTCATTCAACAAGTCAGACAATTGAACATCCTCAACACGAGTCAGCTCATCCATCTCTGGGCTCATCGGTCCAAAACGATGCCCTGCTATATCATGGGTTGAAAAACTGATCGCTAAAATATCGGTCTCTTGCCGTTGCCCTAACTTATATTCTTTGATTAATTTTTTAGCCATTTCTAAGGTCAACTCCCCGCCATAGGGAGAACTTAAAGCCTCTTTTGAACTTTTCTTTTCTTCATGAACAAATTTGTGTTTGCTGTATTTTGGAGTCCATTTAAAAACTTTATCTTTTTGAATCTTGATGGGCTTGTTAAATTCCTGTAACCAAGTGGGAGGTTTTGGATAATACCCGCTGGTTACCCATTCGTGAGAAGCTGTATCAAACCAAAAGGCTCCGTCAGCACCATGCCCCGCAAGCATAATGGCCGATCGATCTTTTAAGGCAACCCCCACCACTCGGGACTGCGGAGAAATTAACTTTAACTCATCTCCCACCGTCGTTCCAATCAGCTTTTTCGGAGAAAAACCAAACTCAGCATCCTCAACACAATACATTGATTTTTGTGTATTTCGGTCATACCAACTGTTTAAAGAAATCCCATTTTGTTTTGGGTAAGATCCTGTCAAAATCATTGCATGCCCAGGACAAGTCATCGCTTGAAGAATTTCGTATTCTGCAAAAGGAAAATAAGCTCCCTTTTCCATCAAATATCTAAATCCACCGACTTTTTTTTGTTTTATCGGTGGCAAAAAATCTTTCTCAAAACGAGTCAGAAAATCCGCACGAAACTGATCATAAACCAAAACCAAGACCAACTTGGGCTTTATGGGACTTAAACTTGCGTCAGAAAAACAAGGTTGAAAAAAAAGAACAAAAACAAAAACGCAAGATAAAATAATAATTTTTTTCATGAAAAAACCATATCTTGTGATTTTTTCAAAGTCCAGGGGTTTAGAGCTGTTTTAAGTATTCTCACTCTTGTTATTTGTACGGACACATGGTACGCACCTCCCCCATGACTATTAAAAAATCTTCACTCTATTTTATTTTTGTTATTTTTTTATCAACTTTGTGTTCGCAAAAAGTTTTTTCTCAAGAAATTACTTCTAAAAATCAAAATGGGATTGTTCTGCGAGGACTTGAAAATATCCCCATGGACGAGTGGACACAATTACTTTTAAACAAAACCAATAGAAATTCAAAAGCCTTTCAACCCACGCCAAACCCAACTCAAAAAAAAGTACTCATTGTCGCCTTAAGCTATCAACTTGAAAAGTGGCTTTCAGGTGACACAAACCTTGAAACACTCTTTTCTAATATTTTAACCTATGTTGATAATTCAAATTTACAAGAGTCTAAACATTTTAAAATTCTGGCCTATGAACTTCTTGTTGTTCGTGAGCAACTGCGAACCTCTTCGAAAAATATAGATTTCAACACTCTTCAAGAGCTGCGCCAAAGACTTTATTTACTTCAAATGATGGCCGAAGAAGTTCTTTATATTGGATATCTAAAATGGCCAGAGGAAATGTCACTGACTTCAAAAGTAAAAACAGATTTTTCAATTCTGTTAAAAGATCTATTCGACACGACCAATCCTCAGAACTTAGCTAAAGCCGGCGACTTCACCTTACAAACGGGAGATATTGTTCTTTCAAAAGCCACAGGAAATGGCTCTAGTTTTTTTATAACTTCAATTGCCAAAGAACCCACCACCTTTTCACACTCTGCACTCACATGGATTGATCCAAATCGCGAATGGCCCTATGCCACGCTTATCGAAGCCTTAATGGAAGATGGTACAAAATTACGTAAACTCAATTGGCTTGAGTACTCTAAAAAAACACGAATTTATGTATATCGTTATGAGGGTTTAAATCCCAAAAATCCAAACGCCGCGAATATCTCTAATGAAATCACAGAACTTACTGAGCAATTTGTGAATCAAATGAAAGCACGAGTCACAAATCCCTACACCGAAGCCGCTTTTGGTTATGATATTTCCATGAGCCCAGAATCCTGGGAGGGACAACGTTATTTTTGTTCAGCGGTGAGCTGGAGTGTTTTTAACAAACCCTCAACTTTGTCTCAACTCAACCCCTATGATCGATACACATGGAGTGCTGTCGATGGAGGGCGGGCCTTATTATTAAAAACTTTAGAAGTGCATTCAACGCATATTCCTGCTCCTGGGGATATCGAACTGAATTCAAAATGGTCCCTTGTGGGTTTAAAAATTAAAATGGACCAATTAAGCCAAGAGCGCATCGAAGCAGCCATAGTAGAAAGTTTACTGAACTTGATCGAAAACAATAAAAAAATTATGCAAAAAATCGAAGCTCAATTTGATCAAATCGGTGACAAACCTTTAACTCGAGAGGATCTTCAAAAAATTTCAACAAATCCTAAAGTTCCAGAAAAATACCGAAAGCAAATTTCGGATCGCATCAATGACTTTCCAGAAAATGCAAACCTGAAACAAATTGTATTTTTCTTTTTTCTAAATGAAATTCTTACGCCACAACTCCGAACAGAACTCTTAGCGGCGCAGTCTCTTTCTATAGAAAAAGGAAAAGTCTGGGGCCCCCTTGAGCTTCGAAGACAGGCCCAATCGAAGGTTGCAATTTTAGCTAAATCCTTTGAAGAAAAACTTCAGCTTTGGCTAAAGGTTTTCACACCCCCTGAGAAAAATCCAAAATCAGGCAACTGCACAAGTATAATTCCAACTCCAGTTATAAAGTAGAACAAGGCGGCAAGGAGATTGTCGCGGAGACGCACTCCATGTGCGTCGCACAAGACAACGACGCAGGCAACGAAGGTCTACGAAATAAATGGAGTTGGTATAATTCCTTAATTTGTTTTGGTTTCCCAACCTATTACTCGGCCGCTTTCGAAATACACCCAACGGTCTTCTTTTTTGAACCCTTCCGGAGTTGAAACATTGCGAGAAAATCGCCAACGTTCATTTTTATAGATAGGATTGCCTGAAACTTCAACACCCTGGGGATCTCCCCAGGATTTTTTAACAAGCTCTTGAGTCATGCCCACAGTAATATCCTGTGCATCTATGACTGTTTTATATTGTTTATACAATTCGGCATTGCGAGCCCATAAGTTATTGGCCTTAATCCAGGCTTGACGTTCTTCTAATGATTTTAAGTTAAGAAAATCCAGTCTCTCGGACTCATCTTTAAACAATGGAAGAATTTCGGAATACTGTTCTTTTTCTCTTTTGGTTTTTAAACTCTGCTCATACAAAATGCGATGGCGTGTTTCCTCTTGTAGACCAGCACCCTTCGAAAAAGATCCTGAAGAGTTTACCGTTCCCCCATCGCCCCCACCTCGAGTGTGTCGAATCGCACACCCAGAAAGCTCAAATGAGAGTCCTATCAATAGCACCCCAAATAATCCCCTTTTCATAATTTCCCCTTTTATACATACATACTCAACATACGCATCTCAAAAATACTTCTATTCTTTCACAAAAACAATGATTTCATAATTCCTGGATCGTAATGCTAACTACAGTTATTTATTTGTTCTTTAAAGGATGGCCAAGTAGAAATACTTGTCAGCTTTGAATGGGGTTTTTGTTGTCCTCATGGGTCTCGTTATTTAAAAAATAAATGCGTAATCAGTGCTTTATCAATTGCAGCAAGGGTTGTGGGATTAACTTTACCTAATTTTTTGATAATCCTAGTTGCGTCTATTGTTCGAATTTGGTTAACCACTACTTTTGAATCTTTATTAAGCCCCTTGCACGACTCTAATAAAACTTCAAAAACTCTAATACGATCCAATTTTTGGCTTGAAACAGGTACGATAGTAAATAATTTCCCGACTTCATTGGATACGTTGTTAGACACCACAACCACGGGACGAGTTTTTTTCATTTCCATACCAATCGTAGGATCTAAATTTGTAAGAACAATATCTCCACGCCTAATATTCATCATCCAGCCCATCCATCAAGGTGCTATTCCACACACGAGCTTCCAACAGCTCATCCACACTTATGGAGG
>DAIRER010000192.1:0-4721 GCA_036795495.1 Pseudobdellovibrionaceae bacterium
CTAGTTTTTCACTGTCTCAATTGCTTTTAGATATAACCTACGTTCACAAAGAACGCTGCCTTCAAAAAAATTTAAAAATGATTGTGGAAAAAGAGGGTGAAGTTTCTGAATACATTCTCTCTGACCCCGTTCGTTTAAAACAAATTCTACAAAATATTATAGGCAATGCCGTTAAATTTACATCCAGTGGAACAATAAATTTAACCTACAAGATACAAGATGATAGTTTAGTCTTTTTAGTGCAAGACACAGGACCTGGGATTTCAAATACTAATGCTCAAAAGCTCTTTCAACCCTTTTCACAAGGAGACCCCTCTTTAACAAAAATATATGGTGGTACAGGACTTGGATTAATGATCTCTAGAAAATTGGCTCATATGCTGGGTGGAGATGTAAAGTTACTAAATAGCGAGCTTCGAAAAGGGAGTACTTTTGAAATTCGTGTTCAATACAAACCTTCAATTCGAAAATCACAACGAAATACTCTTACGATAACTTCAAATTCCGCCCCCAAAATTCCTGATTTATCAAATAAAAAAATATTAGTTGTTGAGGATTCTGAAGACAATCGTCTTTTAATTCAACTCTATCTACTTAAGTCAGGCGCACTTGTTGATTTTGCAACCAATGGTCAAGAGGGCGTTAATAAGGCTTTAACTAAAAATTTTGATGCGGTTCTTATGGATATCCAAATGCCCATTATGGATGGATTTACAGCCACCCAAATTTTACGTAAGAGTGGATTTACACTTCCAATTATTGCACTCAGCGCCTATGCCATGAAAGAAGATCAGGACAAAAGCTTACAGATGGGATGTTCTGACTACCTCAGTAAACCTGTAGATCGATTTCAATTATTAAACCTACTTGAACAACATGTTCGTAGTCCTTCGGCCTAAGATGGATACGGATACGGATACTAATCCTCACCTAAGGGGGATTCCTCTTCTATAGACGATTCAGGTTCATGATCAGCTTCATGCAGTTGTAAAAAAATACGTTCGGCGAGCATTAAATTAAAACCTTTAAGTTTTGAAATTTCCAGAGGTGTTGCTGATTTTAAAATCTCTATGGACTGAAAATGTTTAAGTAGAATATTTTTTCTTTTTTCTCCTAAACCAGAAATTAAATCCAATTCACTTTCTAAACTTGTATTTTCACGTAGCTTTCGATGGTAGTTGATTGCAAAACGATGCGCCTCATCCCTAAGCCCTGTCAGTATTTGAAAAGCTACTGAATTGGTTTTAAATAGAACTGGATTTTGTCGACCCGGTAAAAAAAACCTTTCTTCCGTTGTTTTTACCTCTTTGGATTCAAAATCAGCTAAAGTTCTAGACTTTGCTATGGATGCAATCGGAATATGAGATTTACCCACCTCCATCAACGCCTTCACTGCAATATTGAGTTGCCCCTTCCCACCATCTATTAAAACCAATTGAGGATCTTCCCATTCATTATGTTGAAATCTTCGCTTGAGCACTTCCAACATCGAAGCATAATCATCAGCCCCATGCACCGTTCGCAATTTGTAGCGACGGTACTGATCTCGTGCGGGCGCACCCTCTTCAAAAACAACCTGGGAGGCAACAGTTTCAACACCTTGAAAATGGGAAATATCATAACATTCAATTCTTAATGGCAATTCAAGAAGTTGAAATTGAGATTGAATTTCTTTGAGTCCTTCATTTTTATCTTCAGATTTTGTAACATATTTTTGAAAATGAGATTCGGCATTCGAAAGACATATTTCTAAAAGTTTTCGCGTTTCTTCGTCTGTGGGAAATCGCACTTTTGGAGGTGGAGAAACCATTTGAGATCGTTCCTTAAGGACTTCTTGTAACAAATGATTGAGCTCTCGACCAAAGTCAATAGGAGTAATCACTTCGTTAGGAATGAAATTACTTTCATAATATTGATTTAAGAAATCAATCAACCACTCTCGAGCGTCCTCCCATTCATTTTTTAAATTAATTTGAGGTAAAAAGTGAGATTGGTTCCCAATCATGCGTCCGGCACGAATATGAATCATTTCAACAAGACTTCCCCGTTCATCACCAAAATATCCAATAACATCTTGATCTTTTTCACTCACTTCATTAATGACTGACTGCTTTTCAAGTATCATTTTAATGGCATTTAAGGAATCTCTCACCTTTGCCGCTTGTTCAAAGTGCTCTTGATCTGAAAGAAGAGTCATTTTTTTATGAAGCAGTTTTAATATTTTTTTATTTTGACCCTTTAAAAAAACCAAAGCTCCTTCAATTTCATTTCTATATTCTTTTGCCGAAATATACCCCACACAGGGCGCACTACATCGTCCGATTTGATAACTCATACAAGGACGTTTTCTGGTTTTTAAAACAGAATCCGTACAATCACGCACTTTAAAAGTTCGATTTAAAAAACGAATTGTTAAAAATACAGAAGAACCTTTTGTGTAGGGTCCAAAATAATAGGCCCCATCCCGATGAACCTTTCGACTTAAATAAAGTCGTGGAAACTCATCTTTCCAAGAAAGTTTAATATAGGGATAGGACTTATCATCCCGCAGTCGGATATTATATTTCGGTTTATGTTTTTTAATGAGAGAGGCTTCTAATAAAAAAGCCTCCACTTCTGTTTTTGTTAAAATATATTCGATTTCATAAAGACTTCCAACGAGAGCTCGAACTTTGGGATGAATATCCTTCGCTTCAGAAAAGTAAGACAACACTCGGGATCTTAAAATTTTTGCTTTTCCAATATAAATAATCTTACCGACATGGCTTTTCATCAAATACACGCCACTCTGTTTTGGAAAATCTTTAACTCTCTCTCTTAGTAAATCCTTTAGGGAATCACTCATCGGAAACTCCGCGAATTTCAAGATCCAATCGTTCTAATCGTCGTAACTCATCTCGTGCCTTTGCTGCCTCTTCAAACTCTAGTTTTGAGGCATGTTCTTTCATTTTCTTTTTTAAATTCTTTATCTTTTTCTCTAATTCTTTTGGCGTGGTATGAGTTAACTTTTTGAGCTCTTTTTGTCCCGGCAACGGTCGATTTAAACTTCCGTCAAATAAATCGCCAAGACCTTCTTTAATTCTTTTTACAATCGTCGTCGGCGTGATTCCATGATCTTCATTATATTTTTTTTGCAATACTCTTCGGCGTTCTGTTTCGCTCATGGCTTTTTTCATTGAATCCGTGATACGATCTCCATACAAAATCACAAACCCTTTTATATTTCTTGCCGCCCGACCAATGGTTTGGATTAATGACCTTTCTGATCTCAAAAATCCTTCTTTATCAGCATCTGTAATCGCAACTAATGAGACTTCTGGAATATCCAAACCTTCTCGTAAAAGATTAATTCCTACAAGAACATCAAAAACCCCTAGTCGAAGATCTCGAATAATTTCGGATCTCTGAAGTGTTTCGATTTCACTATGAAGGTATTTGATTTTAATTCCTAAAGATTCATAATATTCGCTGAGATCTTCGGCAGAACGTTTGGTCAGCGTAGTCACAAGAACGCGCTCTTTATTTTGGACTCGTTTTCGAATTTCTCCCAGCAAATCATCCACTTGATTTTTAACAGGTCGTACCTCGACCTCGGGATCAATAAGCCCTGTGGGTCGAATGATTTGCTCTACAAAAAGTCCTTCGGATTTTTGCAATTCATAGGCTCCTGGTGTCGCACTGACATAAACGGCTTTTTGAACAATTTTTTCAAACTCCTGAAAATTCAATGGACGATTATCTAAAGCACTGGGCAAACGAAAACCAAATTCAACGAGGGTCGTTTTTCGCGCACGATCCCCTCGATACATCCCCCCAATTTGAGGGACTGTCACATGGGACTCGTCAATAAAACATAAAAAATCCTTGGGAAAATATTCTAGTAATGTGGGCGGAGCTTCCCCGGGAGCTCGCCCTGTCATGTGACGAGAGTAATTTTCGATCCCCTGGCAAAACCCCATTTGCTCAATCATCTCTATGTCATAATAAGTGCGCTGTTCAAGCCTTTGAGCTTCGAGCATTTTTGATTCTCTTTTAAGTTCTTGAAGTCTTTCTAAAAGCTCTTTTTGAATGCTTTGAATCGCTGTTTTTAAGTTTTCATCACTGGTCGTGTAATGGCTTCCAGGATATATCCCAATCTGATCTAATTCTTCTAAAACTTGACTGGTTAAGGGATCAATCCAAGATATTTTTTCTACAAAGTCGCCAAAAAATTCAATCCTTAAAGCTCGATCTTCTTCATAGGGAGGAAACACATCGACAAGATCCCCACGCACTCGAATTGTTCCTCGATGAAAATCCACATTGTTGCGTTGATATTGAATTCGAACGAGTTCTCTTAAAAAATGATCTCTTTTTAAAGCACTATTGGACACCACTTGTACCATCATACCTTCATAGGCCTCTGGACTGCCTAATCCATAAATACAAGAGACAGAGCTCACGATGATCACATCATGACGATCGAACAAGCTGCGCGTAGCCGAATGTCTCATGCGATCAATCTGTTCATTAATCGCTGAGTCTTTTTCAATAAAGGTATCCGTTGAGGGGATATAGGCCTCTGGTTGATAGTAGTCGTAATAACTCACAAAATACTCGACAGCATTTTCTGGAAATAATTCTTTAAATTCAGAATACAGTTGAGCGGCTAAGGTTTTATTTGGAGCAAGGACCAGGGCCGGGACATTCAGAGTATTGATCACATGAGCCATTGTAAAAGT
>DAIRER010000193.1:0-4713 GCA_036795495.1 Pseudobdellovibrionaceae bacterium
CGGAAATAAAAAATATTTCTGAAAAGGGATATCAAACTGTAAAACTAAAAATGAGTAATAATTTTGAAGATGATCGTCAATTGATGAAATTAATTGTAAAAGAAGGTTTACAAATAAGATTGGATGCGAATTCGAATTCAAATTTTATGCAGTTTTTAAAGTTGGTTTCAAGTTTAGATAAACTTATTTTGAATCGTATTGAATATGTCGAAGATCCCTTTAAATTTAAAATACAGCAGTGGCAACAGGCCAAAGCTTATTTAAACTTAGCTGTTGATTTTGAAAAACAAAATGTAGATTGGTCCAAATTAAAAGGTCTGACTTTAAAAGAACGTCCCTTTTCGCATTTAATTCTAAAGCCCGCCAGAGAAGATGTCGATAAGACAATTCACCAAGCTGTAGAGCATGGAATAAAAGTCACCATTACAAGCAGTATGGATCATTTTGTTGGGGCATTGCATGCCTTATCTTTGGCTGCCAGTCTTAAAGCACAATATGGAGAATTAATTCAAGATCCTGGTTGCCTTACGTTTAATTTGTATAATCCTGAGCCCTTTTCCCAGGCTGTAATAAATGATGGGCCTCAGCTTTTTTTAAATGAAGAGTCCAAAGGTTATGGGATTGGTTTTGATCGATTGTTTTCAGCGCAACCCTGGGTTCCTCTTCATAGTGGAAACTCAGCATTATCAAAGTTATGAAGGATTTATTTAAAGTATGAAAGCTCTATTTGAGATATGAAGAATCAATTTGTGAATTGGGAATCTCAAACTAATGATATTTTTTTAAATCCATCGTTGGATTTAAAAACCCAAAATAGTTATAAATCGTTAATCGAAAATTCAATTCAACAAACGGGACTAAAAGGTCATATCTGGCTTGCAACATCGGGAACAACAAATCAGGGGAATGGTGGTTTGGGAAAGTGTGTGGCGCTTTCCAAGCAGTCATTTTTAAATTCAGCAGTCGCTGTTGGACAACATTTAGATGTAACAAAAAAAGATATTTGGGGTTTGGTTTTGCCACAATACCATGTGGGTGGCCTTTCCATAAAGGCACGGTGTTTTGTATCTGGACAGAAGTGCGAAATATACACTCAAAAATGGAGTGCTTCTTTGTTTTCTAATTTTTTAAGTGAATATAAAATCACACTGACCTCTTTGGTGCCGACACAGGTTTATGATTTAATTGCACAAAAAATAAAATCACCTGCTCCATTAAGAGCGGTTGTGGTGGGGGGGGCGTCCCTTTCTGAAAGTTTATATATTGAAGCCCGCAAATTAGGATGGCCACTGCTTCCAAGTTATGGAATGACAGAAACAGCTTCTCAAGTGGCTACGGCTTCATTAAGCAGTTTAGAATCTGTAATTTATCCACAACTGAGGGTTCTCAATCATGCTCAATTAAGAATTGTTGAAGAGAATCAGATTGAAAGTACTAATACTAATAAAAGTAATAGAAATGAACTTAATGATGAATTGATTCAAATTAAATGCAGTAGTCTTTTAACGGGGTATGCTTATCAAAATGAATTTATAGATCCCAAGATCAAGGGTTGGTTTAAAACTGAAGATCGTGGTGAACTTTCAGTAGATCCAAAATTAAAAAATGTATTTTACATAAAACTCTTGGGGCGCAGTTCAGATTATATTAAAATAAAAGGTGAAGGTGTTTCTAAACCAGCCTTAGAAAATATGTTGAATGAGATTTTAGTAAAAGATTTTCCTCAGTGGGTTGGCAAGTGCTATTTACAATCTGTTTTTGACGAACGCAGTGGAAATAAGATGATTTTAATTGCTGAACTAAGTTCTGTTGGTGGTGAAGGTATTGATGGAGTGTTTAAAGCAAAGGAATTTGAGAGTTTAGAATTACAAAAGATCAAAAATAAATTCAATGAGAGGGTTTTAAATCATGAACAAATTCAAGAGATTAGCCCTATTGATTCGGCACTACAGAACCCCTCTTTTAAGCGAATATTGTAGTTGCTCTTCTCGTTCAGCCAAGTAAAATCCTTATCTCCAAACTGTAAAAAACATCATTTGGAGATAAAAAAATAGTATGGTATATTTATCTCCAAATAGCAAAAAACATCATTTGGAGATAAATTAATATGTTACTGGCGAGAGAGAGTGAACTTAAACAATTGCAGGACCTGTGGAGTAAAAATACAGCCAGTTTGGTGGCTTTAACGGGGCGTCGACGTATTGGGAAAAGTACTTTGGTAGAAAATTTTGGAAAATCAGCAGCAAAGTTTATTAGATTTCAGGGTCTAGCTCCTGGAAAAAAAATAACTGAAAAGGTTCAATTAGAAAACTTTGCCGAGGAACTGCAAATCAGTTGTGGTGGACCTTTATTGAATTTGCGCAACTGGAACGAAGCCTTCATGGCTTTGGATAAAGTATTAACAGAAAAAAAAACAGTACTCTTGTTAGACGAAATTTCTTGGTTAGCTAAAGACAGTCCTGCCTTTGTTGGTAAGCTAAAAAATGCATGGGATGGTTATTTTAAAAAGCATGATAAATTAATAGTTATATTGTGTGGATCTGTTTCCTCTTGGATTGAAGAAAATATCTTGCAAAAAACAGACTTTGTAGGGCGTATCTCTTTGCATATGCATATCAAAGAAATTCCACTGAATCAGGTTTCTCCGTTCTGGAAAAAACATGAAGTATCTAGTTTTGAAAAGTTAAAATTTCTAGTCATTTCGGGAGGAGTGCCTCGTTATTTAGAAGAATTAGTACCCAGACAATCCTCTGAATCTAATTTGCAAAGGTTGGCGTTTACCGCTGGCGGATTTTTTGTTGATGAGTTTGAAAAAATATTTAATGATACATTTGAGAAAAGAGCACCTATATATAAAAAAATCTTGAGAAAGCTTATTCTAAGGCCTTTGTCATTTGTGGAAATTTGTAAGGCTTTAAAAGTTGATAAAAATGGTGCTATTTCAAAATATATAGAAGATTTGGTATTAAGTGATTTTTTATCTAGAGATTATGTTTATACCCCTGATGGAAAAAAAACAAAGTTTAGTAGATTTAGAATTTCAGATAATTACATTCGATTTTATTTAAAATATCTTGAGCCAAATTTAGAAAAAATTAATTCTGGATTAATGCAAAATATTTCTATTGAATCACTTCCTCAATGGAATCAAATCTGTGGATTTCAGTTTGAAACTCTAATTCTTAAAAATAAAGCAACATTGATTAAAATATTAAATGTACCCGAGCAAGAAATTACATCGTTTTCTCCATATTTTCAAAAAAGAACATCTCGAATATCAGAGGCCTGTCAAATTGATTTGCTGATGACGACACGCTTTGGAAATCTTTATGTTTGTGAGATAAAAATGAAAAAGCAGATAGGAGTAGAAGTTATTGAAGAAGTTCAAACGAAAATAAAAGCATTAGTACGGCCATCACACACGTCTATTCGCCCAGTTTTAATATATGCTGGTGAATTATCAGATGAGGTTTTGCAAGCAGATTATTTTGCTCATATTATTAATGTTAATGAGTGGCTTAAATAATCTGTCCTTAGGACTAGATTTCATAAAATTGTTTAAAGTTTATACAGGATCTTCCGATATGAAATTATCGCACAGGAGGTGTGAGATGGAAAAAATCAGTAAGATTGTCAGTCTAAGCCCGCGGATGAGAAGCATTAATGTCAATCGCTCTCAGCCGGCACGTCCTGGATCTGTCGAGTACGGTCGCCCCCCGGGAAAAAATTCTTTATCGGACCAATTAGTAGCATTGGGTGAGAAATTAGCTCCAATAAATTCTGAAAATCGATTTAATATTGAGGATAAGTTTGATGTAGATCGAACTCGAGATCCACTTCAAGAAAATCCAACTTACAAAAGATTCACGCCCCAAGTTAAGGCCGTGGATGATATAAATGATCGATTTCAGGGTCTAGCTTCTCCAGAAGAAACCCAAGATCTTCTAGAGAGTTAATTTTATAAATGCCCTTTAGAAATCTTTTTCCATTGATGTTTTTGTCCACTACTAAAATGTGATGAAGCGATAAATAAATTAACCTTCGTATACTCGAAAGACTCCATTGCGGAGCACCCATTTGAATCAACATTTCTAAACGAAGTAAAGCTTCGTGAGGATCCTTGGCATGAAGGGTTGCTAAACTACCCGAATGTCCCGTCGAAAGTGCCAGTAGAAAATCCTTGGCTTCGATCCCGCGTATTTCTCCCATAATCAGTCGATCTGGCCTTAAGCGCAGAGATTTTTTTATCAAATCATTTTGTGTAATCGCAGGCAGAATTCCAAAGGGATCTTCTCGCGTGAGCAGTTTTAGGCTGACGGGGTTTGGAATACATATTTCTGAATTGTCTTCGATCAAAAGACAGCGTTCATTTTCAGGGACTTGATTGAGCAGAGCATTGATCACTGAGGTTTTTCCACTTCCTGTGGGACCAATAATCAATAGGGAAGATTTTGAATTTAATAACTGAATTATAATTTCAAGTTCTGCGTCGGTACACCACTTATGTTCAATGAGTTTAGAAAAGGTCCAGGGGTTTTCGGGATGTCTTCGTAGGCAAAAATGAGTTGAATTTTGTGTGAGGGGTTCGCCCACCAAAGAAAATCTAAAATTTTTAAATGTAACATCAAGGCTTGGTTGTTCTAAGGTGAGCTGGCGTTGAGATTCTGAAAGAAGTCTTTCTATAATCGTTTTAAAACTCATATCCGAAAAAAA
>DAIRER010000194.1:0-4707 GCA_036795495.1 Pseudobdellovibrionaceae bacterium
CAACTCTTGGATTCTGATTGGATCCCATAAAAAGACACAAAGGTATTTATGTTTAAATTTTGCTTCAATTTTTTGTCTAACGCTTCTCCTATAAGTCCACCAGAAAAGGGAATAATCATAATTTTTGTTTCACTCAGGCTTCCTGGCACAGAGTCTTCTATTATTGAATTTAACCAATTTTCTATAACCTTAAATCGATCTCCTTCAAAATCTAAACCTTTTGTTGTCTTATAAAACTGCCCATTAAAAATATTTGGAACTGTCAGCTGTATCGATGATCTATCTATGGGTTTAGATGGATCAATTTGACAATCAAATCCCGAAGCACGATGATCCTTTGGATTTCCGATTTCCAAATTTTTATCATAGGGCTCCAATGGAGTCGAAGCTCCAAAGTAGGGTCCGTCATCAACATCAAAGGGACAAGGGCCAGAAATCATCGACTGCGACATATCTACGAAAAAAACATATCTTCGCACCACTGGCAAATCAATGGGTGGGCCTAATCTAAAAGGATTTGCACTTGATAGTTTTAAAGCTATTTCTTGATGCTCAACAAGAGTCACTCGCGAACACTGTTGAAATGAAATCAATTGAATTACAATAAGTAAAACTAATGAATATTTTTTGAAATAGTTCATATTTCCCCATTTAATCATGAATTCTAATCCCCTACAAAAATCATAGCTTATTTATTAATTAAAAAATTCAAATATTTTTATAACAAATCCACACGCCCCATTTTGATACAAATGCATTAAAAAATTGGTCAAGGCAGGTTTCTGCTAACTTTTAGACTTTTCAGTTAACTTTTAGACTATGGTCGCGTTTTTCATAAAAGTATGTGATTTCATATACAACAATATATAAACTTCCTAAAATTTTGAAATGGACAATAAAGTTACAAAAAATTTATTTTTTTCCAAAATACTTTTTGGGGTGATTATTCTATTCAACTCTCCCTGGATCATGGCTGCGAATGAAGATGCTTTTTTACTGCCCAAAGTTGTCGCCGTAGAAAATAAACTTTACGAACCTAAGTATGATTTAACTTTGAATCTTGGATTTCTACCATTAGACGCATTTTATAAAGCTGTGACCGGAGGCTTTAGTTATACATATTCAATGAATTCCTACTTAGCTTGGGAAATTCTTAATGGCCAATATGCCAGCGTAGAGGATACAGGACTTAAACTGGATTTACTGAAAAATTTTAACGCCAGACCCGCTGGAATTTTAGATTCAATACAAATGATGGCTGTCACAAGCCTTGTTTATACGCCGATATATTTAAAAAGTTTATTCTTTAATGAAACATTACGACATGGAACCATCGATCTTATCGGAAGCCTTGGCACCGTTGGATTTAATTCGGGAGATACTGGCGTCCTATTTGGTGGAGGGGTCTCTTTTCGATTTTTTAAATCTCAAAGTTTTTCTTATAAATTTGATACACGTCTGTATTCTCATACAGCTAAAAATAAAAGCGCTGATTTAATTCTTGCGATTTTATTTGGATTTTCTTTTGAGTTTAGCGATAAAAAATCCCTCAATTAAAAAGAATATATCAATGCAAAGGATTGCTTACCCGACTTTCCATTGGGAACTTTATACCCACGAACGCCCATCCGATATTGTCCAGGACCCAAATTCGTAAACTCCATTATTTCATGATTATTGATGTGATCTTTAGATTCATAAAGAACCTGGCCTTGATCATCCATTAGAAACAAATCCAAATCATTCACCAAGCTTTTTCCTGCGGCAGGAGTGGCTGGGGCATCTGTCCATACGAGGTTAGCTAAAAAGGATTTCGAGCCCTCTTTTATCGAAATGGTGTAGACCATTTCTTCACCTTGCGATACTCCGAATTTTTCGTCATAAATATGCACCCTCTCTGCTGTAAAAAGGGGAGCCATATCCACACGTCCATAACCTTCATCAGAATTAGGACGCCGATTTAATATTTCCTGACCTAACGAAGCTCCGACTTCACCAAATTGCCCCGGATACATATCGACAGCCTTATGCATAAGAAAGCCTTTAATTAAAGCTCCTGTGGGTGTCTCTTGATGAAATTGTTTTTTTAAGTACTCTCTCACGAGCGTTGCCGCTCCTGCCGTCAGTGGAGTTGCCATGGAAGTTCCTCCGGCCCAAACATAGTCATTATTATAGGCTCCCCATAAAACACTCGACTCTTTTTCTTGAGATCTCACACTTAAAATATTAGTTCCAGGAGCGACAACTTCAGGTTTAATGCGACCATCCACTGTGGGACCCCGCGAAGAAAACATGGCCAAACCCATTCGATTATTTGAGATTAAATCACTGGCAATAGGGTCAACACTCCAATTGTCTTTTCCTTGTCTGAGCTTTCCGGCTGGGACTTGTATTCCCCCATTGGACACTTCATTTTCAGAGGCTCCCACGGTCAGGACGTTTTTTGCTGTACCGGGAGAGCTAATTGATCCTGCATCGATACGACCATCTCGATTTAAATCGACGCCACTATTTCCGGCGGCAAACAGCACTAAAATTTCAGGATTTTGATAGATATACTCGTCCGTTTGACTTGCAAACTGATCATATTCTCCTAAATTTTTTGGCGAGCCCCAAGAGTTAGAATGAATGCGGGCCCCTTCGTCAAAAGCCTTTTTGAACAGTTCTCCCATTTTCGAAGGAACAGAAAGGTTATTGAGCATCGGTGACCACATGCCCTGAGCTATCATTTTAGATTCAAAAGCCCCCCCTTTTAAGAGCCCGCCCGAAGCAATGCCACGACCCAAAATACTTCCGGCCACGTGAGTCCCGTGTCCCATCGGATCTGCCCAGGATTTTGAGAATAATCCTACGGCTTGACCTTTATGAACGGCCCCTAAAAAGTCTTGATGAATCGCTATTTCGTTTCCGGAATCTAATCCCGTATCGGCCATGGCTACATATTCACCTTCACCAAAGAAGCCCTTAGACCAAGGCATTTCAAAATTCATAATTTGAGTTCCGGACTCCCGACCCGAGAGATCTGAATAGTCCCCTTGTATTTGATTTGAATCAACAGGAGTTTCACCTTCTAAAGGTGTATCCAAGTACATGGAAATAAAATTAACTTTTTCTTGAATGAATTCAACCTCGGGATATTTTGCAAAATTAAAAATATTTTTTCGCGTGGTTCTTACCTCAAAATAAAGATCATGACTTTGTAATGCCAAAACATCCTCTTTTTGAATAAGCTTTTGAAAATTTAAAGCGTCCTGATTATTAAATACTTTAATTACAACGGTTAAAGCCGCTTCCGCATTAAAAACACTGAAGACTCCCAAACCAGGACTTAACTTTAAATCTGCATCATAATTCATGACTTTTAAGATTTTATTTTGATTGGTTTTAGATCTAAAAAAATCATTGATTTTCATAAAAGAGGACCGCACCAATAAGGCATCATCAGGAATATATTTTAATGGAATTATTCTTCTAGATATTAATCGTGATTTTAATTTTTCAGTAATGGGTTCACTGAACTGTAACACCCAAGTTTGGATATCCTTTGGATTTTTTAAATTAGACACATTTTCATCTAAAGGGAATTTCTGATTTTCAGTTAAATTAGAAATCACCCTTTTTCGAAAATAGATCGATTTTTCTGATTCATTAGCTCCCCCATTCGCCAATCCGGATGTAGGCATAAAAACCATAAGACTTTGGATTAAAAATAGAAATACAAACACTTGAAATCTCATAATACCCCCCGGCAGAGACTGTTTAATGATTTTCAAGCAGACCGAGAAAAACACAATAAATCAAGGATTTTTTTTAGAATGGTTATATTTAAGAGATACTAGTACCACTCAATGATGGAGTCACTCATAGCGCAAAAGGGAGGGCGAGGTGCTGCTGGTGTTACCCATGTTCCCGATAGACGAGTGCAACTTTCTTCGTCAGTGGCTGGCCCCTCGGTGGTACTTGCCGTTGTTACTAACATTTGATCAAAATTATAACGAACAATATTCAAAGGGAGTGTTTTTTTAAAAGGTTTATAATGAAATTTGACTAAATAAAACATTTTCGGTTTAGGACAAGTCCCCGCAGCGGCGGTTGGAACACAAGCGGCTCTCCATCGAATTTCCATACGAAAAGGACAAGCATCATTTCCTGCAAGGCTATCAAAAGTAGTACATGGAAAACCTTGAATATTAAAACCGGAGGTCGCGTCCGTGCTGTCATTATAGACTTCACCATAGTTATCAAAATACTTTACAACGCCTTCATATAAGTCACTGCAGCCTTCCGGAGGTACGGCTGGGGGGGCAACAGGATCACAAGTTTTTATGAAATTTAAATGATTGTTTTCAGTCTGTAATCTAGAGTCTTTAGAGGTTATATTTTTAAATGCCTCCGTCCTTATGTTATCGAGCATCATCTTAATATCTATTAAAGATCGGGCCCTCATCGATGTTTCGATCATCGACAGCATCCCTAAGCTCATCAACGTAAGGATAAACATCCCCATAATAACTTGAATAAGAATTGAACCACGACTGTTGCTTATTTTCAGGTTATAGGAATTCTTGAGGTCCATATTTAGAGACATTTATCCATTAAAAAACTCATTAAAATAGATCCAGATCTATTTCCATTTTCAACTCCAATACTGCCATAAGTAGTGTGGCCGATATTACCTTCAACCGTATTTTTTCAATTAATACAACT
>DAIRER010000195.1:0-4704 GCA_036795495.1 Pseudobdellovibrionaceae bacterium
TACTTTATACTCAAGTACAAATTTTATGGATAATGTGTATGGTTTAGCAGTGAGTGGCGATGGCACGACCCTTATTTGGGCAGGTAATGTTGGAGCGAGTTCCTCTTTAATTGAAGAAAGTTTTGATGGCGGTGTAAGTTGGTCAAGACCAGCTTCTCCCTGTTCTGGAGTCGGTGGATGGTATAACGTAGATGTTCAAATGAATGCAAATAAAGATAAACTATTAACGTGTATTAAACCACTTGATCCTAAAATTTATGTTTTTAAAAAACCATTTGGCGGGGCCTGGGGCCAAACTAAAATGGTCACCACTAACGGCGTTGCAAAACTACATACCTTAGCCAATGGATCAGTTCTTGGAAACTTAAGTAGCAGTGATTTTTTAACTTCTGCTAATTTTGGAAGTACATGGACAAGTTTAACTCCACCAACGGCACCGGTCGTTGCAGAGGATGCAGAATTTAATTCTATTTTAGATGAGGGCGGCAATGTTTTATTTGCCGTTGGATCTATCGGTACAAGCGTCGGTGGCACAGGTGTTATTTATAAATCGTTGGATGCGGGCAATACGTGGTCCTTAGACTACTCTGTAAATCCTGCGTCTTCAAATTTTCTAAACACAATTACAAAATCACAGTTAACAGGAACTCTGGTTGCGGCGGGGCGCTCTGGTGCGACTTGGCAGTTGTATAGAAATACAGGAGCGGCGTGGGTTTTATCTCAATCTTACACACCACCATCTTCTACCCTGAGCTTTGTAGAATCCTTGGTCAGTAGTTCTACCGGAAACATTTATGCCTCTGGTCGCTATTTGGCGAGCGGTGTTTTCAATTGGCACACCCGGATTTCTACTGATAACGCGACATCATGGTCTGATTTTGATACTTATCAATATGCAGCTGGAAAAAATAGTGGAATCTATGGAAGTACGGTCCATGGAAGTAACTTTTATGGTGTGGGATATGGGATTGGAAACGATTTAAAGTATCATTGGTTGGTTCGAAAATATGACGGAAGCTCTTGGTCCATTGAAGATGATGATACCATCACAGCTACAGCGACATCGGCCATCGCAAAATCAATATTGGTATCAAGTGATGGATACATTTACGTGGCTGGTACTTATACGGATAATGGGTTGTTTCGATGGTTGGTTAAAAGAAAACCAGTATCGGGTGGGGCCTGGGAGATCAGTGATTTATTTAATTTATCAGCCTTAGAAAATGCAGAAGCGTTAAGTCTCGCAGAGGACTCACTGGGTCGAATTTTTGTATCGGGTTATGCCAAAGATTCTGATCTTATTCAATATGCCCTTGTGCGAATGAAAAGGACTGGTGGCTCTTGGTACACGGTTGATAAATATATTAATGCTGGTGGATTAGGTATTGCAAACGGTGTTGTACCTTGTCTTTCAGGACGATTGTGTATTAGTGGTAGTTCTCAAAATGCAGAAGCTCAAGTTACCGGATTTGTACGCCGGCTTTCCCCATGATTTTAAGAGAGCTATGGTTTCAAAATTTAGTTTAAGATTTAAGTCGTTTAGACCATTTATTTTCGTTTCTAAATTTTGGATTTTTCATTAGATTTTTTGCAACAAAGGCTAGTCCATTTCCCAGCCTTTTTTGATCACAGACATCAAGCCAAGAACTGCGTAAGGCCTTAATTAATATTTTATTCCATATGACTTTTGAAAAGGATAAGTTTTCCTTAGGCCTAATGCAATATATGAGTTCGCATCCCATGGCCTCAGCCGCTTTGGACAGGGATTGTAGGCTGATGTTGCCCTTGCTTTCATTGGCTTCAAATTTTGAGTACACCGCTCTTTGAATCTTTAGGTTCTCAGCAACTGTTTGACTGGATAGCAGAAGGGCGCGTCGTGCTTTGGGCAGCCAACCCATTTCATTTTGTTTCCAAGGTTTGGCCTTAACCTTCAGAAAGTCTTTAACTTCTTCGTCGGCTTCTTTTGAAAGGTACTCCCTATACCAATAGAGAAAGGCCAAATTCAATTCTTTTTCACTGAGTTTTTTATCACTTCCACGATTGACGGCCCTTGTTCTCATTTGTAACCCTCAGGTATTATGTACCCTATGAGGTACATAATACCTGAGGGTTAAGCAAGTCCAATTTTTAGATATCATAAACTGGCCCGAAACTTTGTTATGCGACTGACTTTTTTAGAGGATCAGATACTTCTTGTCCTTTTTCGTAAAGACTTTCTGGGTCAATGTCGATACACTTAAAGGGATCAAAATTACCACCAAGATCCCAAGCAAGCGTGCCATTCAACACAGTACATTTTTCAATAAATTCATTGATTGTAGAAATTTTTTGAAAAACACCTTTCCCCAAGAGGGGAGCTACATCATACAATTTTATTTTTCCATCATCAAAATAGACATAAACTTTAAAATCATTTCTAGGGTAGACTTGAATAACTGTTTTCATTCCAACCTCATTTCAATGGTTCAACTTTAGAAATCTCACCATTTTTTTGCGCTAAGTTCCAATTTTTTAAAAGTTCTTCATTGTGAATTTCACTCCAGGCAAGAACAAGTTTTAATTGTTTTACAGGAAGCACTCCTTTTATAACAACAGAGTCTCTAATTGAAATAATCGCCTTAAATTCACCATATTCTGCATGAAAGTGTGGTGGATTATGTTCATCCCAATACATGAAAATTTTAATTCCAAAAAACTCACTGACAATTGGCACAGAACACCTACTCATAAAGTTAAATTTGATCAAAACACCCACATTCAAAATAATCTCAATTTCTAAAACTCGCAAGACCTTTTGTTTCAAGGTGAGACATCCATTTTATCTCAGCGGGGTCTATATTGAAGATAGAAGAAATTCTCTAAAAAAACTTTAGTTCGCTGCAAAAATCGTCGAAGCTTATGACTAGGGGGATTCTATGAAAGATCTGAGAATGGGTTACATTTCATCTATTTTATTTTTCTTTATTCTCACCTTTGGTTCAATTCAATATCATCATCCAAAGAATGAATTTCTGAGTGCTTCGATCGCCGTAGCTTATGACTCTGGAGCCTCAATAACAGAAGAAACACTTGTTACTCCTACTGAATTAGCATCGGCCCCATCAACTGCCGCGGCAACCACTACCACTTCAGGGGGGGCTGCTTCAGGAGGGTCCCCAGATGCTGCTGGGGCGGTGCTTGATCCTGGTCTTAAGAAGCTGGAATTAATTATAAAAAATATAGAATCAGGATTTCTGGCTGGTGCTCAGCCCTTTACGGATATTGAATCTGCTTATAATAAATATAAAGCTTCTTATGAGTCCTGTAAAAGAAATCAAAGTATTGCAACTTATGCTTGTTTAGAAAACTTGAGTCCCCATATTCAAGCGGTAATACCGGCTATAAATATGTTAACTTCTACAGCCTCAGCCTCAACAACAAAGACATGCAGTAATGTTAAAAATACAATGGATTTAGTAAATAAGGCTCTAACTTTATTTTCGGCAGCTTGTGGTGCTGGAAAAATGGCCTGTGTTTCTGGATGTGGAAGTGCCGTTACAGATCTTAAAACTCTACAGGGACTTGTAGAATATAAAAGCACTGCTGTTATTCAAGTATATAATGCTCGAATATCGGCCAGCCCTGGGAACCCTTTAAATAAGCAGTTAGGTACTGGAATAACTACTATTACTAATGCCCAAGAAAGCTTTAAGGCCTATTCTCAGCCGGAGAGTGTACCGGGGAATAAAGTGGCGATGGCGGGAAAGCTTGAGACGTGTTCGGTGCAGTATGCGGCGATACTGGCGTCAGCTGGGGTTGGAATTTTTTCCACAATTAAATCGATGAAAGATGCGGCAAAATGTAAAGACCAGTCAGATGGTACTGGAAATAAATGTGAAGATCCAGAGCAGGCCAATACACTTGTTTGTGTGTGTGAGAAAAATCCAAGGCTTGCGGGATGCCCCAATAGCTTAGAAAAAGTGGACCCCAACAGTTTGACTCAAAAATTTTCGACGAGTGCTGATGGCGGAGGGGGTGACGCGAAAACTCCAGCGATTAATGCTCCCGGAGGCCTAGAAGATCCATTTACAAATGAAAAGGGAACAGGTTCCGGTGGTGATTCCTCATTAGGATCTCTTGGAGGGGCCGGAGGCAACTCCGGAAGTTCATTGGGTTCCGGACAAGGTGCAGAGGCTGGAACAGGTAAAAAAAGTGCAGAAGTGAAACTGAATGATGGAACAGCCGGAGGTGGCGGTAGAGGTGTTGCTAGTTGGGGATCGAATTTTTCAGATCCAGCGTCACGAGCCGCTCTATTAAAAGGAGACCCTGCAAAAGCTCAAGCTCTGGCATCAATGCATCAGTTTAAAAAAGAAGTCACCCCTGGTGAAGGACAATCAAATTGGGAAAAAGTAAAAAACCGATACCGAGACAATCGCCATACCTTAATTGGAAAGTGAGAATCCAGATATGAAAAAAATTGTTTTAATATTTATAATACTGAGTTTCACATCACAAACTTTTGCAAAAAAGAAGATGAGTGCCGCAAAAGCACAGCAAATAGGAACTCAAATGGGTGAAGAGCAGAACGCAAAAGCAAATGCAGATAATACTTTGCAAACCAGTGATCTGACTTCTGTGAATGATCAGGCCAATAAAAGCAGTGGTGGCAATAAAACAGGTGCTCTTATTGCCACAGTCGCCGGAGCTGTATTGATTGTTAAAGGG
>DAIRER010000196.1:0-4685 GCA_036795495.1 Pseudobdellovibrionaceae bacterium
GCTTGGAGTTAATTCACCAATTTCATCTAAAAATAAGGTTCCACCTTCGGCGGCTTCTGCTAATCCAATTTTTTTAGTGTAAGCTCCTGTAAATGAGCCTTTTTCGTGCCCAAACAATTCACTTTCTAAAAGTGTCTCTCGAAGTGCACCACAATTGATAGCAACAAAGGGTTTATTCTTTCGATTGGATTTATCATGTACGGCTCGAGCCAATAACTCTTTTCCTGTTCCTGATTCTCCAAGAATAAGTATGTTGGCATTAGTTGGAGCGACTCGCTCGACCATTTTCATTAAGTTTGACATCATATCAGATTGATAAATAATAACTTTACCATCTTGACTCTTTTGTATCTCCTTGGCCCATGCCGCATGGCTAGAACTTTGAGATGCGGGTAGGACTGTTGGCGAGGAATTGTTGTTTTCGATCATAAAACCGCCTTTCTGTGTTAAAATAAAACAAACTGAATCTTTCTCTGTTTGAGCTGTCTCAGCCTGAACCTTTTTTTGATTCAATTTGATACAGCGCATTCAATGCATTGCAATATATACAGAGGATGAAATAATTGCAAGAAAAATATTGCAATGCATTAATTTGGGGGCTTTAAAAACCATGAAAACTGATCAAAATTTAGACAACTGGACCCAACTGGAGTCGCTCACAATCACGAATAACTTCTTGTATTATATGGAGTTTATTAAATCTGCATCACCCCACACGCTCCGCGCCTATAAAATTGACCTGTTACAGTTTTTTCAGGTCAAAAACCCTTCAAATAGGACCCCTTATACCCCTCTTTTAAAGGATCAAAAACAAAAATTACAAATGTTGGATAAAATAATTCCATGGTTTTTGAGTAAAATTTTAAAGTCCGACTGGAGCAAACTCTCAACACCTTCACGAAATCGAAAAATGGCCACATTAAAATCCTTTTTTCATTGGGCCTATGATCAGGACCTGGTGACACAAGACTACTCCACTCGCTTTACTTGCCCCAGCATTCCTCAAAAAATCCCTCATTTTTTAAGCGTGGATGAAGTTCTCTCGGTACTGAATCTTTTTAAAAATGATCTTAATCATGAAAACATCCCCCAACCTCAGAAAATCTTATTTCTTCTCTTATATGGTGGAGCTCTTCGCATTAGTGAGGCCTGTGCGATTCAGTGGAAGGATATTGAGTGGAAAAAAAAGACGATTCGCCTTACTGGAAAGGGCAACAAAGAACGACTCATTCCCTTTCCTCAAATGACAATGGATTTTCTTAAAAATCTTTTGAGATCAAAAGACCACCCTATCTATATTCTATCGAAAACGGAAAGCCCCTTAAATCCACGTGTTGCTTATTCTTGGATACAAAATCTAGGAGTCAAAGCCTCTCTTCAAAAGCCCTTAAATCCTCATGCCCTTCGACACAGTCTTGCCACACATCTTTTGACAAGTGGTATGAATTTAAGAGTTCTTCAAGATCTTCTCGGACACGCCTCACTTAAAGCCACGGAAAAATACACTCACTTGGATATTCACAGATTAGCAGAAGTTATGCAAAACACACACAGCCTCTCTAAATTTAATAAATAAATCTTTAGGACAAAAACAAAGAGTTTTAAAGCAAATCTTTTTCTTGGATATCCATTAAAACTCGTAATAACTAAACAAAAGGAAAGAACTTATCCAATGACCATTCAAATTTTAGGTGAACATCAAATCGCACGTACACACTCCACGAAAAATTATCAATTCCATAGGGTAACCACTTTAGGAGATGTTGAAATTTCTTTAGAGTTTCCTAACCCCACTTTACTCTTTGCTGTTTGTCATTCAGTTTTTCTGATGAGTTCAGAAAAACTAGAGCGTATTGATATCTATCGGGTCTTAATAATTCCCCCCAGGCATCCTGTTTTATTAAAAAATATCACTCATAGTTCTGAGTTTTGTTTGCTCAGCGTTTATGATCCCCTAATAGAAAAAACAATTAAAAATTTTAATTTAGAAAAAAAGGAACTCCACCATTTTATAGAGCACTTACAGCTATTACCCAGAAATAACTGGCTTAACGAAACGATCTCGCGCTTTAGTTTTGAGTTTGATCATTATATAAATCCAATCCCAAATGCCGCGACTGATTTTTTGGATGCAGAAATCCTAAAAGAATCCTATTACATGAACAGACCCAAAGAGATCATTAGCTATAATGATCGAATCAATTTAGATCCTCACCTTTTCAGCAAACAAAGCAACCTACTAAAAAAAACAATTGCTTATATTGATTCAAACCTCGCCCAACCCATCACAGTTGATCAAATTGCCGAAGTCGTTGGATCAAGTTCTTCAACTTTACAAAAAAGCTTTTTAGATTCTTTAAAAATGCCCCTAGGACAATTTATTACTCACACTCGATTGGATCGCGCCTTAATGCTTTTAAGCTCTCCACACTCCTCTGTGGGAGAGGTGGCTTATCTTGTCGGATTTCGTTCACAAAGTTCATTTGTAAAAGCTTTTAAAAAGAAATTTAATAAGTTACCCTCAGACATTCAAAATTAGTTTTAGAATTATAAAAGGAGTCCTTCATGTTTAAAAATCAAATAAAACTCAGCTTCGGTGGTGGCGCCATTAGTGGTGAAGGTGGTGGCTATGGATTTGGTAAAATATCCACTCAAGAGTCTATTCAGCTTTTGGAACATGCTTTTAATCTTGGAATCAGAACCTTTGATACGGCACCCATTTATGGCTACGGCGAAAGCGAAAAGAGAATCGGTCAAACTTTTAAACACAAGCGCGATCAAGTTTATTATGTTTCCAAATCCGGCGTAAGCTGGCATCCCACGACAAAACGTGTGGATATGACCAATGATCCGCAAATCACTCAAAAGATGTTGGATCAAAGCCTTATCGATCTTCAGACTGATTATCTTGATCTTTATATGATCCACTGGCCAGATCATAAAATTGATATTCGAAAACCCATGGAAGTTCTTTTAAAAGCCAAACTTAAAGGCAAAATCAAATCCATTGGATTATGCAACTCCAATGAAAGCGACTACACCAAGGCTAAAGAAATCGCTCCGATTGATGTGCTTCAAGGCCCACTGAATGTTTTTGAACAGTCCGGATTTTTCAATGTGCAAAAGGCCTTAGAAAATGATCCTGTTGAGTTTATGTCCTACGGAACCCTTGATAAAGGCATACTCACGGGAAGAGTGACCTCACAACGTAACTATGATCCTGAAGATTGTCGCAGCTGGGCCCCCTGGTGGAAAAGTTCAGACAAAGAGTGGAAATGGAAAACTCTTACTGAGATCACGCCTCTCTTAGAAAAAGAAAATGTCTCCTATTTAGATTTGGCCCTGGCCCATAATTTATCCATACCCCAAGTGAGCACACTCATCGTAGGATCTCGCACCCTAGAGCAATGGAATAGTCTGTATGAGTCTTACAAAAAAGTAGAAAAGAACTTAACTCAATACAAAAACTTACTTTTGAAAGTTCATGAAGTTGTATTAAGGAATCGACCCTCATGAAATCGTATAATTTTTTGTATTGATTTATTTTGTAACTTTCATTTGAGAGATAGACCAGTCCATCATTTCACGACATTTTTTAATAACCACTTCAAATTCATCGATGGTTAACTCGTAATGACCTTCTTCATAACGTCGAATCGTTGCATACTGATTAAGTTCATTCAGCTCATAACCATAAGGAGGATTAAGATCCACGGGCAATTTAGCTAACAGAATTCCCAAATCGTGAACCAATGGAATCGGAAGGCTTAATGATACAAGAACTGCTTTCAGTGCCTTTTCGATAGCTTGCTGAGCCATAAAAAATGCATTTTCTAATCTTGACTCTTTTGAGTGTGAAATAGCGATTGCGGTGTTAAAATCACCCTCAGCAATTCGCATAAGTTCTAATGCGTATTTCGGGTTAAATTTTCTTTCTTGGCTGCCTGGACTCATTGACTTTCCTTTTCATAAATAACTTTTCCATCCTGATTTGCTAACCAACAAATGCCCCCACCTTTATCACAACTTTTTTGAAATGTCTCTTCGGTGTAAAATAACACATCCTGTGGCCAATCATCTTTAGGTCGTTTTTTAAAAAGTTCTCGACTCACTTCTTTTAAATTTGTTGAATTTTGATAAATAAGAATTAAATCCACATCAGAGGCTGTTGTCATATTATCAGAGGCAGCTGAACCAAAAAGAATAATTCGAATAGGATCACTTCCAGACAAAATCCATTCTTTCTTGTGATTCACAATCTTTCGAATAACATCTGAAGGTAAAACCGCTGCTGTTAATTTCAAATAACACCTCTTCCATTTTATTTTATAGAATATCTCATTAAAAAGCAACTTACTTGCTCCATCAAAGTAAATAGTCAATTTAGATCAACCTACAAGCCTGAGGCTCCAAGCTCTGCGGAGTGCAGGTAGTTTTTGACTTGTTTTTCGATTAAGGGAAGTTTGTTTTGATGGAGTTCAAATATTTTCTTTAAAGAGGAACTTTCTTGTAAAGAGGTTTTTAGAAATTCACTCATCCATTTTTCTGATAGGACAACCCCTTGTTGATATAATAATTTTAAATAGAAGTGAAGTTTTAATAACTCTAGATCTTCTACCTTTTCCAGAGCTGTTAACGTATTTCCTAAAAGGTTAAACAAAAAGGGTGAGTGCAAATCCCCCTCT
>DAIRER010000197.1:0-4669 GCA_036795495.1 Pseudobdellovibrionaceae bacterium
TCTTTATAATGCTAGTGAAATTAACACTTGGGTTACTCGGAGCTTATCGTTGATGAGCGTGCCACCTTTCTCAGTGATTCGAGATGGGTCTCTATATTTTCAAACAGATGCTTCTAATGAGGTGGCTCAAAAAATATCGTTGGATTGCAAGAAGAAGTACTCCCAATCAAAATGGAGTCAAGTCAATTGTGTTTCAAATGCCATAAGTACTTATATTAAAGAAATTGACTGGTCAGAAGAGGATGATGATTTTTTCACCAATAACACGCCCTGTAGATTGGCTGTAGTTTTATTTCAAAAATCAATTGATTTACTTCACATTAAGAATGTTTTTACCAGTTGGTCTCATATTACGTATTCTAAAAGTTGGAAAAAAGAACCGCTACTTCATTTTGTATCAATGATACTTGTTAGAGCTAACGGCTTTGTTTACAGTTATGCTCTGGATGTAATTGAAGCTCCAAATACATTATTTCCAGCATCTCGAGCTGCCATTGTCCATCACAGTCCTCAATTAAATAATGTGTCAGAAGTGCAAACTCTGCCGCTGGAGCTCTAACAAACGATAAGTTCTAACTACAAACTCCAGGGGTAACCGGTAAAGCCACCCCAACCGATGTAATCCGTCCAATCCCATCTGTCATTTATATCGTCAGCCCAGTCCGTTTCGGTACCTGATGAATCAGGATCCCCTGCAGATTTTTTTATAAATTCAGAACTTAGATTCCACTCGCGCACACTTACACGTATCCGAGCGTATTGTTCTTCAGCTTCGTCTAAACAAATCCAATCATAATACATATTGGGAACATACGTTGAAAAAGAAGATGGTGCTGCAAATGCTGCTGGTGGTGAAGAAGGATTTGATAAATAGTTGGCGATATGGATATTGGTGCCGTATTCCAATTGGATCGGAGCTGAAATTGTGTATTTATTTTCTAATGTCGTTCCTGTTGTTGAGCCCCCAAGTCTTTCGATATAAGGTCTTGGAAATTTTTGTACTTTACTGGGGTAGTGGTCCTTACCGGCTCCGCCCAAGCAAGACCCAAGATCTCCGCCCCATTCAAATCCAGAGTCTGTAGTGGTTTGCTCTCCAGGCGGAGCGTTAAGGTCTGTTGTTTGTAATGTGTAAGTGCCCAGACAACAATTTGGGTATCCAGAATCTGGATAGAGTCCAGTATAATTAAATCCACAAACAGGTAGACCATTTACATTGGTAATCGCTCCGCCGGCATCCCCACCTGTAGAGGTTATTGTAATAGAGCCATCTAAATTTATTGTTTTATAAACAAATCCGGGCCCTACGCCGGGTTTAAATTGATAGAAAAAATAGGGATAAAACTTTACGTACACGCATTTATTGCTGGACGGGACATTGTATTGGAGTTGTAAACCTTGATGATATAAATCCAACTCTTTGATCTCAACGGTACAATAAATATCTCGATCCGCATAATCAGGATCATCTAGATCAACCTGACATTTTTTATCCCATGACGAAGCTTCATGGGTGTTAATATTGATTCCCTCAGTGCTTTTTCCGTGAACATAGAAAAAGGCACTACTCGGAGGTGTCGATTGATTGCCTCCGCCCGCATCTTCGGTTGTAGATGCTGAAGCAGCAGACTCAGATTTTGCTTTTCCGCACCCCAAATTAAAGCCAAGTAGAAGTGTGGTAAAAATTAAAAAAAGAAGGTCTTGTTTTCTTAACATAAATCGTCTCCGATGATTTAGGTAATAATATTCTTACAGCTTGAACATCGGAGAAATTGATAAAGAAATTAAGAGGATCTTTGTCTAGATAAGTAAAAAAGAAATAGGCTTGCGGCCACCGTAGCATTTAATGATTCCACATCTTGGGTTTCAATTCTGACCATTTTTAGGTTTGAACTTTTTAAGTTTGGTTTCTTTGTCTGAAGACCTGGACCTTCTTCCCCAAGAAGAAATCTTATATTTTTTGGAAAATTTCGATCGGTCATTGAATCTCCTTGGATATCTAAAATGTAAATTTCGAGATTCATCGCCAATATTTCATCCAATGTGGGTCCTCGAAAAAGGGGAAGACGAAGAAGGGCTCCGGATGAGGCCTTAAGAGCTTTAGGATGAAAAGGATGACAGGACTCTTGAGTTAAAATAAGGGACTTCACTCCAAAAGCTAAGCAAGATCGAGCTAAGGCTCCTAAGTTTCCAGGATCACCCAAGGGAGAGATCACTTCAATACCCTGAGGGTGTTTATTAAAATCAAAGGTGGGAATTTGTGGAGCTTCAAGGAGGAACAGATTCGAGTGAGTCCCTACCACATCGAGCTGTCGAAAGAGGTCTCCAGAAAGAATATACTGAGGGACGTCCGGCCGTAAAGGGATATGGCTTTTGAGTCTTATTTCAGAAATCACTTTAAAATGAGGTTTTAGCTCTGTAATGATTTTTTTTCCTGACAATAGAAATTGCCCCTGTTTTTTTATTCCTTTTGAACTTAGTAAAGTAACCCAGGTTTTAAAAAGGGGATTTTCAGAGGATTGAATTTCAGTGGGTGGATTTATTTTCATTAATAAGTTCCTTAGTGCTTTGGATAAGCTAGGTCGCGAATGCCATTTGCACTAGTTTAGAAATAGTTTTTAAGCGGGGATTTCCTTCAGCTGACAAAGCATCAAACATGGTTCTATTTGAAAGGCCATTTTTCTTTGCCGCTTTACTTTTTATTTTTGCTGCTAGGTGGGCTGATAAGATTTCTTTAAAACTTTTAATGTCGCCGTCTTTTAAAGATTGATAAAGAGCTAAAGAAATTTGTTTTTCATCAAGCAAAACTTTTGAGGGGATCCAGCGAGTGACTTTCACTCCTTTTTTTGGTTGCACAAAAATAATTTCATATGGCACGGATGAGGGACTTTGCTTTTTTGATATCTTTTTCTTGTCCATTTTTTGAACCTCCAATTAACACCAGGATATTTTTAATTGCCAGGTAAGAGAAATAAATGGAACTCTGATGTTTTGTCTATGATGTACACATACTAGGTATGCACTATAGTGCATACCTAGTGCAATCACTTTTTTAAAGATTTTATATTTAATCCTGGTTAAGCCATATAGTCTCTCCGAGCTGGCTTTGGACGTTGATTTAATTGCAGAAAGAATTCGTGCCTTGGATGCTCAAGCTCCCGGAACTTATTCTGAGGTTGCAAAGTTGACTATCATCAAAGAACCTCATGGTGCACGCAGGTGCTAAAGAGATGATCCATCAATTAGTTGAAGGTCAAGAAGCCGTAGTGAAAACGGCCAGATCTATTTTACCCTTGGTGGATGAAGCTCATGATGAGGTAACTTCGGGTTTACATGCAGTAAAGCATTTTTGTCCAAAACCACAAGCTGCTAATTGTGAACCTTAATTTTAATTCTCGCGGTGGTTTTCATACAACTGATCTGCTCCAATGCGAACGGCGCAAACGAAAGATCTCAAGTTCATTTTCAGGACTGTGTAATCATTGGTTCAGAACCGATAGCAAGTCGAGAGCGTGGATCGATAAATGATTCTCATGCAAAGAACACTGGCCAATCCAAACAACCTTCGTCCTATGGGCATCCTCTAGCTTCTTCAAAGCAATCTTCACGTGCAGAAGCTGAACATCGCTCAGGTCGAAACGCAGCATTGGAAGGAGCCGGCTTTCGCTGTTCAATTTCTTCATTACATCAGTATCCAAAATGCTCTAGTGTGGATTTGACAACGGCTCGCGCAGTTCGAAACGACTTTTGATAGTCCTCGGTTCTTTCGAGGAATCCGCACATATTTCCTAGGTCAATCAATCGAGAAACGGACTCCCAGTCTGGATGGAGACTCGAATTGGCAGCATTGTAGCCATTTATAAACCGCGCCTTTGCCTCGGCCGGGTAATCGTAGAAGAATCTAAAGAAGTTTCCAATATCTATTAGACCATTTCCAGAAACTGTAAATTCCCAATCGATAATACCCAGTACTTTTGGATTTTCGTCCCTCGAAACCATGATATTTTTTGGATTGAAATCACAATGAACTAGCTGAGGAAAAAATTCAGTTCGGACTACCATGTCCCATTTTTCCTCGACGAGACGACGGAATCTTAAGTTAGTTTCTAAATCCAGTTTATCCGGTCTTTCTTCAAGATTTTTCAATGTTCTTTCAATGAATTGTCCGATGAAAATGGAAAAATTGTCGAACTCGCTTCCAATTGCTATCTTAGGGCCAATAAAACCGGCTCGATCAAAATGAATCTTATGAATCTCACCGAGTTCTTTGCCGATGCTTTCATAAATAGAAAGGTTCAAGGGGCCACAGTTCAGAATTCGGTCTTCTAAGGTGATGCCATCAAGGTATTCCATAACAAGAACTGGGCGTTGATGAATTTCGAAGTTTGCAAAAACCTCCGGAGCTGTCACAGGGGATGCTTTTAAAAACTGAAGAAGATCAAATTCCCTATGAGCCGTATTTACATCCGTTGCATAGACGCGCAGAACGACTCTTTTGTCTTTACTAGAGGCCAGAAAATTTGCATTCATAAAGCCACCAGACAAATGAAATATCTCACATGTCTTGGGGTTCATTCCAAACTGTTGAAGTGCTTCATGTAGAATTTCAACTGGCGTAGAAACGCTTTTTACGTTTTGGTTAAATCGTTCTTTTGCTGGAATTTGCTCCATC
>DAIRER010000198.1:0-4668 GCA_036795495.1 Pseudobdellovibrionaceae bacterium
TATATGTAAATTTGAGCATATCCGTCACCCTTTGATTAGAAAATAAGTGGTGTACCATTTAACGCGCTCAAATATCACAGTCAATGGAGCCTGTAAAAAGGATAGGACTGTATAGGTTTATTAGACCTAAGGTTATATTTAGACACCTATATATAACTTTATTTGATTAAAGTTATATATAGGTGTCTAAATATAACTATGAAAGTAAGAGATTTACATCCAAAACTGCAGAAGCGATATCCTAACGACCAGGGGTATGGAATTGTGAAGGGTTTGCATCCGGAAATTTCAAATATTTGGTTTGTCGTTCCTAAGGCTTTAGATCGGTTAAGCCCAACAGGGATAAAAATTGATTTATTAAGAGAAGCACATGCAACTTTAAAAAAACTTCCATCAATTGATGAGCTTAAAGGTCGTGACCGTTTAATTTTGAGTCTGCTTGTGCGAAGAGAAGCTGTTCAGTCTTCAAGAATGGAAGGGACCTTTTCAACAATTGATCAAGTGTTAACACCTCTCTCTGAATTTACAAATCGTGAAAAATCAGCTCGATCCTCTGTTATCGCCTATGCATCCGTATTAGAAAAGGCCCTTGAGATTTCAAAAAAAAAGGGCTCTGAAGTATTTACAAAAAAACTTCTACGAGAGTTGCACAAAGAAATGATGAGATGGGATCCTCACTTTATGGGAAAACCAGGTTTATTTCGTAATGAAATAGAAAATGGTGTTTATGTGAGAATTGGTGGTTTCAGATTTGAAAATTCGATTTATAATCCAACACCACCTGAATACATTCAGCTTAAGATTGCTGAACACTTATCCTGGTTGACGGATCAAGAGGGACTTGAATTGAGTCGTGCGGGTATGGCTCCAGGTTTAATGGTAAGGTTAGCGAGGGGGCATTGGCATTTTGAAGCTATTCATCCGTTTACAGATGGAAATGGCCGGGTGGGTAGAATGTTGATGATGCTTCAGATGGTAACAGAGGGAATTGTCCCATTGTATTTATCAGGATTTATAGAGGCAAATAAACAAAACTATTATTTAGCACTGAATAAAGCCCAATCCAAATTGGACGAGGCTCCACTTGTGAATTTTTTATGTGAAGCTGTTATAGAATCTTTTAAGGAAGTACAAAAGACGAAACAGGCCATTTTTGATCTAGAAAATAAGTGGCAGAAAATTGGACAATTTCGTCAAAAATCTGGGGCTGAGCGTTTGCTTCCATTTATTTTGGAATATCCCGTTTTGACTGTAAAGCTTGTTCAGGAAAAATTAAAAATTAGTCAGCCCGCAGCTAAACGTGCCATTGATCAACTTCAAAAGTTAAAAATTCTCAACGAAAGAACCGGGCAAGTTAGAAATCGCTTATTCGCTTCAGAAGAGATTCTTGAGCTTCTTGCTCGCCCCTTCGGCGAACCGGTTGAGTTAGCCTTGGCACGGTCTAGCCAATTAACAATTCGAAAAAGGTAAGCTTGTATTGAAAGTGATCTATTGTTGCAAATTGGACAGAATAGGTTAGCGAATTCTATTCGGGTTTTGGAAACTTCAGGTTAATTTTGGCAATGGGGCCTGTGATATTTAGTGAAAACGGGTGCAACGATAAAGACTTTGTTGGAATGGGAAAGCTCACTTCATAGGCCGTAGTGAATGTTGTATAGTAGGGATATAAACTTTTGATCTCAGCTTCAAGAAGTTTTATCTTTTTTACTTTGGCATCCCATTGTTTGCCATCAATTTCTAGAAAAACTCTCCAGAGTGTTTTGTTTTTGTCTAAATCATCGTATTTTTTTTCAGGAGTATAAATGCTCACAAAAAAACGAGATTCGGTTTCAAGTAATTTATTTTCTTTTTCTATTTCGCTCGTTTTTTTTTCGTCTGTCCATGAGTATAAATTGGACTGAATGTTTTTTTGGGCCTCTGCAACGGGAGTAGAAATAAAAGTAGCCTTCGCATCCACCGCATTTTGAAGGCCGTCATAGGAGATGGTTGAATTTGAATTCTGCTCAATCAATTGGTTATAGTTGATGGGACTGTTTGTTGAATCATTTTTTTTAGGGTCTGTTGAGCAAGCTGAAATAGATAAAATATAAAATCCAAAAGTTAAAATATGATTCATTTTCATGAAGAGGTCCTTTATTTGATTAAAATTGAGTTTAAATTCTTTTTTAGATCCTCAAAAACATGACTTCTAATAATGTCATTAAAGATTTCGTGTTTCGCATCTTTGTAAAGTTTAATGGATTTAGGTTGCACATGAATTTTTTCTATAAATTCTTTTGATGCTGTAACAGAAACGATAGGGTCAGAATCAGAGATTTGTAAAAAAGTAGGGAGTTGAATTTCTGCAGCCCGTGACATCACCAAATCTATGGATTCTTTCATTCCTAAATATACACCAGAGGACATGCGGTTGTGCCGCAAAGGATCTCGATCAAACTCCTTAAGGACATCTTGGTCTCGGGTTAAATCGTGATTTGAAATCTCATTGTGAAGAGTCATCTGAGGAAGAAATTGATTTAAATACTGTGCACCGACCTGCTTCCATTGAGGCACGGGAAGAGCCAAGCCCAAAAGGGGAGCGCTTAAGCATTGACCTTGGATCGAAGTAAATAAATTTGGGTTTAGAATTTGTGTTTTCAATTGTATTAAACCGCCCATAGAGTGGGAAAGAAGAAAAATAGGAGTTTTAATTTGTGAAAATGCCAGGTTTAAAAAAAATATATAGTCATTTAGATAATCATCAAATGCTTCGGCGTAGCCACGTCGGCCTTCTGATTTACCATGACCCCTGAGATCCCAAGCCCAAAAAGAAAACGAATCCTCTTTGAATGAGTCAATCAAACGGTGATAACACTCAGAATGTTCCCCATGTCCATGGGTGATCAAAATATGAGCTTTTGGATTTGGTTTTTGCCAAGTCTGAAAAAAAAGTCGACAATTTTTAGAGCCTTCAAAAAATGATTCTTTTTGTGTCCATTTATCCATGAATAAAAATGTAACAAAACAATAGGTTTATAGAAAGTAAAAAGTTATAAAATCGTGTCCAAAGGTGTGGGGTCTGTATTTGGACAGTCCACATTAAAATGAGTTCCACGAGATTCCTTGCGGCGAAGGGCCGACTCGACCATAAGGTTCGCAGTGATGGCAATGTTTCGCAATTCTAGGATATCCCCATGGATTTGCATGTTAGAATAATTTTCTTTAATTTCACTGAGAAGTATTTTAAGGCGCTGTTGGGCACGATAAAGCCGCTTGTTGGTTTTCATGATTCCAACATAATTCCACATTAAATTTCTAATTTCTTCCCACATATGGGTGATCACAATCATTTCATCTGCATTGCTGTCTTTAGGGTGAATCCAAGGGCGAGGCAGGTGGGGGTAAAAGGTGTCTGTCATGAAGGTATTTAAAATTTTAGAACTGCAATTGTTGGCCATGGTTAAACACTCAAGAAGAGAATTCGAGGCCAGCCGATTGGCCCCATGAAACCCCGTGCAGGCTGTTTCTCCGGTGGCCCAGAGATTTTGAATGTCAGTTTGTCCATTTTGGTCTGTTAAAATTCCACCACAAACATAATGGGCCGCAGGAACAACAGGAATGGGTTCTTTTGTGATATCAATTCCTAGTTCCAGGCATTTATTGTAGATATGTGGAAATCTTTCTTGAAAAAATGATTTACTTTTATGAGTAACATCTAAAAAAACGCAAGGAGCTCCCGTTTTTTTCATCTCAGAATCTATGGAGCGAGCCACAATATCCCGAGGAGCTAAAGATCCATCTTTATGATATTTTTTCATAAAGTTCTCTTTGTTAGCGTTGATTAACGTACCGCCCTCTCCCCGTAGGGCCTCTGTAATTAAAAAATTACGAGCCTCTTTGTGATATAAGCAGGTTGGATGAAATTGGACAAACTCTAGATTTGATATGCGAGCGCCAGATCGACGAGCCATCGCAATTCCATCACCCGTAGCCCCTGACCAATTCGAAGTGTATAAATAAATTTTCCCTGCGCCACCTGTTGCGAGGATAGTATGTTTGGATCGAAAAATTTGAACTGTTGAATCTGTTTTATTTAAAACATAAGCACCAATACACTGTGGCGGTGACATATCTAAGGGGTGCGCCTGTTTGTTTGAAATTAAATCAATCGCAAAATAATTTTCTAAAAGTGAAATGTGTGGACTTTCTGTCGCTTTTTTTAAAAGGGCCTGGTGAATGGCGCTTCCTGTTTGATCTTCGACATGAAAAATTCTTCGAAATTTATGTCCCCCCTCTAGTCCGATAGAATCGTCAAAACGAACCCCCCAGTTTGTTAAATCTTTAATTCTTTCGGGGGCTTGGCGAATATAGTCTTCAACAGTAGTTTCGTTGCAAAGCCCAGCTCCTGCGATAAGGGTGTCTTGGATATGGGATTCAAAAGAATCTTCTTTTAAGCTCACAGAGGCAATTCCACCTTGAGCAAGAGCTGAGTTTGTCATATTGAATTTTTCTTTTGAAAGTATAATAACTTTGGGTATCGAAGCAGAGGTCTGAGGCTTTAACTGAAGTTCTTCAGTTAGTTTTAGAGCTGTTGCTAAACCAGCGACACCACTCCCGATGATAAGTACATCACATAAATATTCTGAGTCTTTTTTCACTCGATTACCCTCTTGATTATTTGGTAATTGT
>DAIRER010000199.1:0-4654 GCA_036795495.1 Pseudobdellovibrionaceae bacterium
AATCCCAAAACAACCAGGGATATTTCTAGAGTTAAAAATTTTCTGCAGATCCTTATAGTTAAGGCTTTTTATTAAAGCTTCTCGCAAATCTTTTGCAAGCTCAGATCTAAGACCGATATAATCGAAGCGATAGACTGGAATCCAGAAATATTCTGGATTTTTCTCAAATTTAGGAATCAGGTGGGGAGGGAGGCGTCTTAAAAAATCGAGTCCCTTTTTTTGATAGAGTTCAAAAGCCATATGGTCTTCGGGAATAAAAAACACTTCAATTAAGAAAGAACGAGGAGTGTCTTTCCAATAAAAAGGATTTTTTTCTAAAAACATTTTTTGTCCCTGAGTCCAAGATTTTAATAAGTAGGGGCCACTATAGACATCTTTTTTTGAGGGGCTTCCACCATAGGATGCTAAAAAGTATAAAAATTCAGTATTGATGGCTGCAAATTCAAAAAAAATCTCCCGAGAACCCTGAACTTGAACTCCAAGGGAGCTCATCTGTTTTGTTTTTGTTAAAACCTCTTTGGCATTTTTTAGGTCTAAAAGAGGGGCCATCAGTTCCTGATTTTGGATTTCAAATAAATTTTTATAATGATTTAAAAAATCCTGAGCGGTGAGCTCTGAGCCGTCGGACCATTTAAGGTTTTTTTTAAGACGGCAGTGCAGCTGTTTGTTTTTATTTTGAAATTTACAAAATTCAGCCAGATCTGGTTTCAGTGAATCTTTATCAAAATGCATAAGATTTCGATAAAGATTTGTAAATAAAAAATGAGTCATGGAGCCGTTTTTTGCAGGCTCTACACTTTTGGGCTCAGAAAATAAACTCAACCGAAAGTTTTTAATTGTGGGTGGAGTTTGCTGAGCCCAAAGGGCTTGTTCAAAAAAAAATATATTAAGTACTAAGTAAAATGAAAAGGCTAATATTGGAAAACTACTTATCCAACTCCATTTTTGCAATGGTTTGAAGTTGCATATTGCTTGTTCCTTCATAGATTTGTCCAATTTTTGCATCTCTCCAGAATTTTTCAACAGGGTATTCCTTTGTAAAACCATTTCCGCCAAAAAGATCCACAGCAAGTGACGTGATTTTTTCGGCCGCTCTTGAAGCATAAAGCTTTGCCATGGCTGCGGACTCTATAAAATCCTGACCACTGTCTTTAAGTCGGGCTGAGTTGTACACCATTAATCGAGCCGCTTCAAGCTCTGTACGCATCTCTGCTAGCTGAAACTGCACTCCTTGAAATTGAGAAATGGATTTTCCAAATTGCTCACGAGATTTGATATAGTTTTTTGTAGCTTCATAGGCTCCACCGGCAATACCGATCATTTGAGCCCCAATTCCGATGCGTCCTTCATTCAGGGTTTCAATTGCAATTTTATACCCTTTACCGATTTCTCCTAAAATATTTTCTTTTCCAATATAGCAGTTTTCAAAAAGAAGTTCGCAGGTAGAACTGGCACGAATCCCTAGTTTATCTTCTTTTTTGCCGACTTTAAATCCAGGAGTTGTTTTTTCAACCAAAAAGGCCGTGATCCCTTTGTACCCTTTTGAAAAGTCAGTATTCGCAAAAACAATAAATAGTTGGGCTTCATTGCCATTGGTGATCCACAATTTGCTGCCATTTAATACAAATCCATCCCCTTTAGGGTCTGCTTTAAGTTTTAAAGCAAAAGCATCAGATCCCGAGGTGCTTTCAGAAAGTGCATAAGCCCCAACCCACTCTTGAGACAGTTTTGAAAGATATTTGGATTTTTGATTTTCATTGGCCCATTTTATTAAAGCATTCGTCACCAATGTGTTTTGAACATCCACAAGAACAGAAACCGAGCCATCCACTTTGGCGATTTCCTCTACAGCAATACAGGCCATTGTAAAAGTTGCTGCAGATCCTCCATAATTTTCTGGAGATTCAATTCCCATAAGGCCCATTTCAAAAAGTTTTTTGATGAGCTCGGGATTCATTTGGGCTTTTTCATCCATAGAATTGACTTGGGGTAGTATTTCAGAAGTGGCAAACTCTTGAATGGCCTGTCGAAAAGCCACTTCTTCTTCAGAAAACTGGGTGAGGGCTAGGTTTTTAATTTCATGGGCCATAATTTCCTCCTGGTAAGAATCGTTTTTTTATATTCTCACCAAAATTGAATTGAATTGTACTTAATTTTCAAGCTAACAGCGCGCGTAAGGCATCATCCCTGTTGGACAAGTGGAAAAGCTCATGCATAAATGGGTAATGGATTTAAGTCTAGTTGGCGCTAAAATTGGCGTTTTTTATATTCCGTTTTTATTTGCCCTTTGTTTTCATGAGTTTGCTCATGGATTGGTCGCAAAATGGAGGGGGGATCGCACGGCGGAAATGATGGGTCGATTGACCCTCAATCCAGCCGCCCATGTTGATTGGCTTGGAACGGTTATGTTGCCAATCATGGCCATTGTTTTTAGTTCTCCCATTTTTTTCGGCTGGGCTAAGCCCGTTCCTGTAAATGAGCGCAATTTAAAATCTCCACGTAAAGATATGTTTTGGGTGGCACTAGCTGGACCTCTTTCAAATGTAATTCTAGCCATTATCGGTGCCTTGCTTTTAGGTTTTTCTTTTCGCTTTTTTCAATTTAGTCCCTATCTTTCTGCGATTAAAAATTTATTAGATGTTTTTATTCGCACCAATTTATTTTTAGCGGTCTTTAATATTTTACCTCTTCACCCGTTAGATGGCGGCAAAGTTTTGGCCCGTTTTTTACCTGCGGCAATTAACTATAAGCTGGAGCAAAATCAACAGATCAGTAGTATGGTCCTTATGATGTTGGTGCTCACAGGGGCCTTGCAAATTCTAGCTTATCCTGTTTATTCTTTGACCACGTTACTTGAAACGGTGGGGTTAAGGATTTTTCTATGAAAAAAGCAAGAGTTCTTAGTGGAGTCCGCGTGACTCATCGTTTGCATATTGGAAATTATTGGGGGGCTGTTCGTAATTGGATTCAATTACAAAATAGCGATCAATACGAGTGTTTTTTCGGAGTGATGGATTGGCATGGGTTGACTACGGCTTATAAAACCAGTTCCGAGACCTCGGGATACACTCGAGATATTTTTGCAGATCTTGTGGCTTGGGGATTAGATCCTGAGAAAATCACTCTTTTTATTCAAAGTCATGTTTCAGAACATTTAGAGCTTTTTATGATTTTCGCCAACCTAACACCTATGGGTTGGTTAGAGCGTGTTCCCACATGGAAAGATGCCGAAGAAGAATCTAAGCAAAATGATACTCATAACTTAGGACGATTTGCTTATCCTGTACTTCAGGCCGCAGATATTGCTCTTTATCAGGGGGCGCTGGTACCTGTGGGGGCAGATCAAGTGGCTCATTTAGAGCTATCGCGAGAAATTGTTAGAAGATTTAATCATATTTATAAATCTGATTTGCCCGAGATGAGGCCCATGTTAACGGAGACACCTTTAGTGTCAGGTTTAGATGGACGTAAGATGTCAAAATCTTACAATAACACTTTATTTCTCACAGAAGATTCAGAAAAAACTTTACAGAAGAAAATCAATTCTATGCTCACGGACCCTCAACGAGCTCGCCGTGAAGATCCTGGAAATCCAGAGGTCTGTCCTGTGTATGGTTACCATAAACTTTATTCTTCAAAAGAAGATCTTGATTGGGTTGTTCAAGGATGTCGTTCTGCGGGTATAGGGTGTGGGGACTGCAAAAAACGTTTAACTGAAAATATTGAAAAAGTAACACAAGGTCCTCGGGAAATTAAAAAAGCCCTTTTGAGTGATACTGTAAAATTGGATCGTATCATAAGATCTGGATGTGAGAAGGCAAAAAGTGAAGCGCAAATCACATTGAAAAAGATTCGTAAGAATATGAAATGGGATTTAAATAATTTATGAGGTTAAGTAATTTATGAGTTTGAATGTTTTATTACCTAAGTTTGAAGGTCCTTTGGGGCTTTTACTCTATCTTATTCGTAAAGAAGAGATGAGTATTATGGATATAAATATTCATGAAATTACAAAACAGTATCTAGATTTTATCAAACTCATGAAAGAATTGGATTTAGAACTAGCCAGTGATTTTATATTTATGGCGTCCACTTTAATTCAAATTAAGTCAAAAATGCTTTTGCCTCAGTATAATGAAGAGGGTGAGATCATAGAAACTGAAGATCCTAGAAAAGAATTAGTTCAAAGACTTTTAGACTATCAAAAATTTCAAGAGGCAGCTAAAAAACTCAATGAACTTTCCTGGTTGGGACGAAATGTCTGGGCTCGAGGAATGCCGCAGGATTTTGAAACTGGGGACTCAAATTCAGATGTTATTTTAGAAGAAAACGGACTTTTTCAAATGATTTCTGCCTATCGAAAAATGATGAGATCCGTTAAAAATAAAGTCCACCAAGTTGCTGAAAAGGTTCAGTCCATTGCCAGTCGAATTTTAGAGATCAAAGATCGATTGCTTGTGGGGCATAGGGTTTTACTGACGGAGTTATTGAGTGTCACGGATGGGCGTTCGCGCCAATTATTGATTACTTTTTTGTCTTTACTTGAACTGGGAAAATTAGGTTTGGTGCATTTGTACCAAACGGAGCCCTATTCTGATTTATGGGTCGAAGCCCGTCGTACCATTGAAACAGATGTTATTTCACATGTTGAAGA
>DAIRER010000200.1:0-4634 GCA_036795495.1 Pseudobdellovibrionaceae bacterium
TGGGACAAAAACTACTTTTTGGATTCCTGGGGGAGTGGTTTTGTAACTTTTATTACGACGCGTCGATTTTGAGTTTGATTTTCCATATTGGGAGACCCATCGCTATTGTAGTTACTAAATTCAGGTCGAGTTTCTCCCCAGCCAACGATCGTTAACTGTTCTTTTTTAAAACCAAACTCTTCGAAAAGTAAAGCAATGCGGGCGGCTCGAATACCACTGAGTTCCCAATTTGATTTAATAATAGGATGATCAATAGGGCGAGGGTCTGTATGACCTTCAATTAGAGTATTGTAAAGTACACCTGTCGATTTTATACTTGAGACCATCTTACTTAAAACTTCTCGAGCCGCTGTTTTGGGGACAAAATCACAGGATTCGAAAAAAAATGTTCCAGTAAACGTCATCGTTAATCCATCATTCGCAGAAACGACTTTGACTTGTTTATCCAGTTGATTTTGTTTAATGACTTCCTTTAAATGTTTTTCAAGTTCCTCGTAGGGTTTGTCAATTTTTCCACCAAAATAGGCCGTTGCAGCTTCTTGAACTCTTGCAAATTCCTTTTGGTCTGGTTTAGAAAAACTAGCCATCAAAGCAAAAAATCCCATTAAGAGTGTCATCATGTCGGCATAAGAAACCAACCAAGGGCCTTCTCCTTCTTCACCTTTTTTTTTGCCAAATCCTACAGAAGAATCCGAGTCATGTTCTGAGTCATGACTCGATTCTTCTGAATGAGAAACCTCTTCATGATCTTTCAATTTTTCTGCAGCACTGCTGTTTCCGCGTCTCATTTAGGCCGCCTTTTTATTGTTTTTTCTTTCCGAAGGTAGAAGATAACTTTTCAAAGATTCCTCAACCACTAGAGGATGCTTTTTAGCTCGAATCAATTTGATCCCATCTAAAACCATATTTCGAATTATAGTATTGAGTCGATTTACACGAGCTAAGTTTTCACCCAAGGGCAAAAAGAAAAAGTTGGCAACAGCGATACCATACATTGTTGCGACAAGGGCCACTGCCATTGATGGTCCCACTTTTTGAAAGGCATCGGCGCCTCCTAAACCAGACATCAATGAAATCATTCCGATCACAGCTCCAAGCAATCCAAAAGCGGGTGGAAATTTAGAAAGAGTTTTGAAGATATCTGCATCTTCTTCGTGAAGATGATGAATGACAGAAGCTCGTTTTGCTAAAATTTTATCTAAATCTTGAGGGTCAATTCCACCATCAGTAAGTAATTCAACAGCTTCTTTTAAAAAGGGAGTTTTTAAAGTGGGCATTCGCGTTTTTAAATAGTTATCGTTTTCACGAAATCCTTTGCCAAATCAACGAGCTCACTCAGAGCAATATGAATTTCATCATTCTTACCTAAGGCTGTTTTAAAAAATATTTTAACTAAAACATACAACTTTTTACCACTAAAGCTCAATAATGAGGCGGCTAAAGTTCCTCCAAGAACTATCACAAAGGCATGCATGTCTAAAAATAATCTATTATTTCCAGGTGACATTAAAATAGAGCCAACCATCACAATGACGGCTAAAAAAATACCAAAGATCGCTGAAAAATTCATAGTTCCCCCTTGTCTAAAATGCCCAATAAATGGATTGCATTAAAGAAACTGAACTTATAGTACCTGTTCCCATAATACTCATTGCAATAATTAATGAACTTCGAAATCCAATGGCCTGTGTAAGTTGTAAGTCTAAACCCACACGTGGACTTAAATAAAATCCAGCGGCATTAGATGTTTTTCCATTTTCATCAGGAAGTCTTGCCGACTGTCCTAAACCAAATCCAGTGCCAAAAAAATATCCAAGATCTCGAAATGTAATTTGATTCGTCGGAACATCCTCGGCTCTTAAATAGGGTGTAGGCACTGAAGTAAAATACCATTGTCCATAAAGACCCGAAAATGAAATGGCTGTAGAAAGTGGAGAAATTGCAAAAGAGCGCAAATGCTCTACTCCTAAAACTAATTTAGTATGTTGAACATATTCCATAGTGTAAAGCTGAGTGAGCGGACCTTCGCTTTCAGAAACTTCATTTGAAGAGGAGGAGCTTCCAAGTCCAAGTCCACCGATAACTCGTAATGCAGCAAATGTTGGCGGAGTCACTAAAACAGAAATTACAAAGAGAATGAATAAAGTTAAAATTATTGAAGATAAACTCTTTGTTTTAAGCAGCATGAGACATCTCCTTAAGTACGGCAGAACCTTTGATCACTTTAGACATAGGCACATTGTCATTGGCTGCAATACGATTCCATTTTGATTTTAACGATTCAAGAAGATTGACTTTGCGACTTTCATCTTTTGACTCTGGTAAGCGAAGATCGTCTTGAATTATCATTTTCATTGTCTCATTACATTCAACTAAAACACTTTCTTTGGCTTCTGGGATCATATGCAGAATTGTAACCAACTCTTCAGCAGTAGAGACTCTCACCAGTTTTCCGATATATTCTGATTTCCATTCTTCGATAAAAGCCAATGTATTGTGCTGTTGTTTTAGTAAAAGTCCTTTTTGATCTAAACTTGGAGCGACTCTTCGAAGAATACGGATTTCTTCAAGAACATTAAGGGACTTGATAACTTCAATAGTTCTTGGAAATAGATTCACTAACTTTTCAGTCGGTGATGCTGATTGGTTAATGACGGTCACTTTTAAAGAAGTGTCCATATCCCAAATTTGTTTATCAGAAAGTTGACTATTTTTAAGAGCATTTTTTACGATGTTTTCACGTATATCATCAGGGAATTCATTCAAGGCGGACTCTTGAATATCTTCTGGTAAATACATGATCGCCAGGGCTCGGGATTGCTCACTTTGGTTTAACAGCAACTCATTTAAATTTTCACGACTGATGCTTTGTAAAAAATCAAAGGGACGACGTAAAGATTTAAGTCCTAGTGTTCTGACTGAAACAAGATCCCAATATATTTTTTCTAAATAATCTAATTTTTCTTGTTCTGGTAAATTGACAATTCTTCTGTAGGATTCCGACAGATTCTCTTCATATAATTTTGCCATTTCTTCTGTTAAAGGAATTGGGATTGAAGCAAAGTTTCCCGTTTCAGACATGATATTTTCGCGAGCGGTAAGGACGGTATCAACTAATAAAGAGGTTTTCATAAATCCCTCTTCTCCAGAATCAATCCAAACCTGTACTAAATCACTGATATTTTTTTCAAGTTCTAAAACAAGAAAAGCTATTTTTTTAGTTAAACGATCAATTTGATCATGATCTGTGTAGATATCAGGTCGAGGTGCGGGTAATGTTTCCGTGGGTTCTTCAATTGGCTTTTCATTGTTTAAGCCTGCAATTTGAAATTCTCCTTGTGGTTCAATTTTTAAAGGTTTTGTAGCTGTGGCCACACGATTTAGCCCAGATTTTAAAAGCATTCCTAAAATAAAGAGTCCTAATGTTAATAAAAGGGCGGCCAGAATCAAGGAAAGATATTTCATTTGAAAGGGTTCATCTTTAGGAACTACGGGCTCTTCAATTTTCTTTTCAATTTTTTTATTACTTAGAGCATTTACACCTGCAAAACCAATAGAGCCGTAATCTTTTTTGATTTTAGTTTTTAACCAGCTTTCAAATTTTTTAAAGTAGTCATTGCCGTATTCTGGATTGAGTCCAACTAATATTTCAATTTTAGTGATTTGAAACTGCGAAGGGGTAGTTTGTTTATTGAGCTCATCTTTTTTTAATTTTAACTCTTCCAATTGCTTTTCATAGGACTCAGCAAGTTCATAGGCAGAAATAATTCCTAAATCTAATCCAGCAGGAGGTGGCTCTTTTTCTATTTTTTCTTCTTTTTTCTTTTCAGGTGGTGGAATCAGTTGGACTTGTACACGTGCCGCAACACTAAAACTTTCACGGTGAAGTTGAGTAGAAATTAAACTGGATAAATTTTCTTGAATGTCTTTCTCAAGTTTGTTTCGAACTTCTAAAAGCTCATTGGTCACTTGGTTTGGGTTATTGTTTTGAGCTAATAAAAATTGCGAAAACAAAAATACGAATGAAATTAAAAAAAGAATTAAATACTTTTTTATCATTCACTGGCTCCAGATTTTGCTTTGATTCGATCGAGCATTTGAATGGCCTCAGAAAAGGAGGGATCAATCTCTAGAGCTTTTCTGTAGTTTAAAGTTGAATCTTCTAAGTTGTTCTGAAGAAAATATACGCCACCTTTCATCACATAGGCTTGAGCTATTTTATTATCTAAAGCCACGATTTTATCAATCTCTTGATGGGCTTGTTCATATTGTTTTGTCTCAGCAAATTTTTTAGCATTAAAAAAATATCTCATCATGCGAGTCACTGTTGTAGATGAATCTTCATTGGGATTGAGTTTGATTTTAAAGGTTCGACTTAATTCACCAAAGCGGCTTGAAGGTAAAAAAACTGTTTTGGTTTCAAAGTTTGGTTTTACAAAAGTAAATTCGACCCACGAAGCTGTTTCAGGTGTGATTTTAAGCATCTCATGGAGTTGAGGTTCTGTTAGCTCCAATGGCGTTTGGCCGACTTTATTTTTATCGGCTTTGCCTTCGATGCTTACAAAGACATCAGCTTGTGGAGGATCTGTTTGAATCGACAGTTTCGAGGCGCAGCCCAAATAATAGATTCCACT
>DAIRER010000201.1:0-4633 GCA_036795495.1 Pseudobdellovibrionaceae bacterium
CAACGAGCCAATTTTTATGGCTAAATTTAGGTCATTTCAGAACATAAAAAACCAAGATTTAATGGGTCCAAAATATAGGCAAGCCTATAATATTACAAGATAATTTTTAAATTACAGAGAGCTGTGAACTAATTATATAAATCTTTAAATAAAGACTAATATATTTATAATAATTATAAATATTATTGAAATAAATATAAATTAAATATAGATAATTCTCAAAGTGGCCATTCTGGCTAAAACAACAAAAGGGGGAATTATGAATTTAGGTGTTTCAACAATTATTACTACAAAACATCAAAAATGGGTTGGTGGCTTGATTGCCATAGTTTTTTTGCAACAAATGGGTTGCTCAGCAAAAGTTGAAGGGGGTCCTGGGCTACCTCCGTTCGATCCACCGGCTAGTGTTTTTTCAAAGCCATCAATTCAGGGGCCTAAAGTAGAAGCCCTGTGGCGTTCTGCTTGTACAAGTTATGGCTATAGTGGTTCAAAACAAACAGAGATGCTGTTTCAGTCCAACGAGTTTTCATACACACAAAAAACATTTTCAGATCGACTTTGCTCAAGCCTACAAAGTCTTTCAGAAAAAAAAGGAACTTTTCAATTTTCTTCAATTATGAGTGAAAATATTTATGCAATTGATTATTCCTACAAACAAGGTGGGATTCAATATATTGACGAGGGGCAGTTGCTTAAGTTGGAAAATGAGACCCTCTTCATTAGTGAATTTCAATACACTCAACCAACGCTTAATTTAGAAATGCCATTTTATAAAGTGATAACAGGACTTGAAAATGAATACTCTAATTAAACAAATTATATCAATTACGTTTCTTTTTTTGGCTTCTTGTAGCAGTTTGAAGCCTCACGAAAAAAACGTTGAAGCACTAAAAAAAATTAAAAAAGTCGCCATCATTGGATTTACAGTTGTGGAGCCCGTTGCAAGTTCATTGGATCCACTTAAACCATCAACAAATAATATTTTAGTGGGTACTGCTAAACATGCCGATCAAATGTGGGCCCAACTGTTTGAGGTTATTTCAAATAAAACGAATTGGCAGGTGGTTTCTTCAGACGTTATGAAAAAAAATCCAGCATACCAAGTAGCTTATAAATCGACCATGGAGGGCTGGCAAAATAAAATGCCTCCGGGGGAGCATGTAAGGTTATTGGGTATTCAATCTGTTATGGATTATGAATCTTTGCGTATTCTTAAGCCAGAAGAAAAGAAAAAGCTCATGAAAGAGCTTCGCGTAGATGCATTGCTTGTAGCAAAAGTGAACGTAGGTTTAATAGGAACAACGGTTATGGGAATTGGGGATCGCTATCCACAGGTTTCTGTTAATGTACAAGCCTTCTCCTTGGATTCAGACAATGATATTTGGAGAGAGTCTTTTACTGGCGAAAAATCGGAAAAATCAGTTGGAAAAACTAACTTTTTTGATGAAGAAATTCTTGTTAAGGCCTCTTTAGAAGGTTCAAAATCAGCACTTAATAAGATTCAACTCTAGATTAGGTTATTACTTGCTGTTGTCCTTGAAGAAAAAACGAAAGCCCCTTGAGACATCCGATTCCTCATGATAGGTTGTTAATCAATGAGCAAAGAAAAGTTTTCTATTAAAGAATCAGAGCGGGAATATCTTATCAAAGAGCTATTCCCCTATTGTGATTTTTTTTACATTTTAGGGTCCTATGGGACTTCACGATTTAATGAAAAAGAAAGTGATATTGATATTGCTGCGCACTTTAAAAAAGAGGTTACGTTTGAACAAGAACGTAAGCTTTTATTTTCTTTATCTGACCATTTCGATCGAGATGTCGATTTAGTTAATTTAAGAACATCAGATCCCATTTTTATTCGTCAAGTTTTGGAAACCGGACACTTAATGTTTGTTGAAAATCCAGCCGAGCATCATCTTTGGGTGGCTACAAAACTAAGTCAATATATTGATTTCAAAATCGATCGTTCTATTATTGAAAAAAACCTTTTAAAACGAAAAAAGATTACGGGATAGGAAGGGGCCAATACCGCATGATCGAAAAAGATGTGATTTATTCCAAAATTAATATAATTAAAAACTGTTTAATGGCGATTGAAAAAGTAAAAGTTCAAGAACAGGATAAAGATTTTCAACTCGGTCTTTATGAGTTGAACTTGCAAAGAGCAGCACAGGCCTGCATTGATATGGCCAATGTGATTTTATCTAAAGAAGGTTTGGGACTTCCAAATTCTTACAAACAATCTTTTGTTATTTTAAATCGACATGGGATTATTTCATCCGATCTTACAAAAAAAATGACGTCGATGGTGGGATTTCGAAATATTTCTGTACATGATTATGAACAAATTAAACCCGAAATCGTAGAAAGTATTGTCACTCACAATTTGAAAGATCTAGAAGAATTTTATACAATTATTTTTAAACATGTTAATAACTCTTGGTAAATCTTTTATTTCCATAACTGAAATGTATAACTCAAATATGTTTAATTACAAAAATTATGTTTTGGCTAGATAAGCTATAGACAAATTGAATAAATTAAAAAATAATTGAGTTTATGGCAAAATTAGAACCCTCAACTTTTATTCTTAAAAATGGTCGAAACATTATTTTTAGAAGTATAGCTGCCGAAGACGCCGATATTTTTTTAGAGTTTCGTCGACAGATTCCCCATGAGTCCACTCACACCATGCAATATGTGGGAATGGAGTTCCCTACAAAAGAAGAAACAGCTATGAGACTCAAAGCTCAGCTGGACGATAGAGTAATTTTAAATATTGGTGCGTTTGATTCTGGAAAAATTATTGGTTTTTTAAACTTTAGAATGCAAAACCCCGAACACCCTTGGATTCAGCATCTTGGTCAGTTTGGCATGTTTATCCTAAAGGAATACTGGGGTTATGGAATTGGCAAAAAACTTTTAGAGTTGCAAGATGCTCATGCAAAAATTCATGGAATATCCCGAATCGAAGCGATGGTAAGGGTAAAAAACGATCGTGGTGTTAAACTTTACGAACATAGCGGATATAAAATTGAAGGGACCAGAAGGCGAGCAGCGAAAATAAATGGCGAATTTCATGACGAGTACTTTATTGCAAAAATTCTAGACGAAACAAATTATTGATTCAGACAATGATATTTGGAGAGAGTCATTTCTAATTAGAAAACAAAAGGTGATGGGAGTATTCCAGAATCTTCTAAAGGAATATATTTAATTTTTGCATTTTGAATTTCAATTGAAGAAAAAGATGTAATTTCAATATATAATTCTGGAACCACCTTGTGTTTGTAGGAGAAAAAAGCTGAATTCTGATAGGAATACAAAGCAGGCCTGTGAGCGTACCATTTTTTTTCAAACTCAAGCTTTGTTGTGTTAAATGGGGCTTGGGTTGATATTGCAAAATAAATATTATTATTTTTTAGAAAACTAGAAAAATCATCAAGGCCAAGCTTTTTAAATTTGGCCTTGTAAAACTCAAACACTGATTTAAGGGCGACCTCCGCAGGCAACTTAAAGTCTTTAGGAATAATAACTTCGATTAAACGATATTTTTTTAGATACTCATTTGGGTTCAAATCCTCAAATGGGTCACTATAATATATTCTGTCAGCACCTCCATATGATATCATTGTTCCTTGTATTTGTGCTGTGGCTCGTGCGTACAGTTTGAGGGGGTCATACGAAACAGGATACGGAGGACTACGAACTGAGTTCAGTAGATCCTCTCTTCCCTCTTCAGAAAAAGACTGTAGAAGTTTTGGGTTTTTCTGATTTAATAAGTGGTTCAACAGGAATACTTTTAGCGATGAAAAATCTCTGATCTGGATTTGAATTTGTATATCTTTTGATATTAAAACTGGATTTGATAAAATTTGCGATTGAACTTGAAGCCATTTGTAGAATGAAAAATCAATATCGAAATCTTCATATGAACTTTTCATATGAAGGCGATTTAATATAATTGAAAGTGGAACAAAAAGAAAACCTTCGTTGGTTAAGCCTCCGCTGACTTCTAAAAATACTTTAAAGCCATATTTTCTTTTATAAAGTTCCGTATGAACTTTATCTAGGGAATGGGCAAAAAGAAAGGCCTCTTCGATCCTGCCTCCAGAAGAAAAGAGTTCACTTAAAATCGTAGACATTGAAGCTTTGAGCGCGGATTGAAATGCTGATGGCTCTGTTTGGGCGGCTCGACCAATTTCCCAAATCCATTTATAGGTTTTTCGAGAAATAATTTTTGGGTTTGAAGACTCCATTGGGAGCTTGAATTGTCTTTTTTTATATTGACCGGATATCAGCCATAAAGTTCCAATTTTCAAATCATAAGAACCAGAATATCTATTATTTTCAAAACCGTCATACTGACTAAAATAATGTTCTATAGCTAAAGATTGTGGTTCTTTCCTGGCAATTGGGGGGATATTCCCGAAGAGTTGTAATAATTCATTTTCACTATATGGAGATGTCACTTCAAAAAATGTAACCTGATTTGGGTGGAGATTTTCAGATAAACCCAGCTGTTGCATTTTAATTTTATCATCTATGTATTTTTCAGCTTTCATAACGTTTAGAGGAAACTCTTGATTTAATGATAAAAAATTGTCCTTAAGCAGCTTTCCATCTGTCTCGG
>DAIRER010000202.1:0-4591 GCA_036795495.1 Pseudobdellovibrionaceae bacterium
CCTGGATTTTTTTTCAAGCTCTGCGCGCACTTCGTTGAGGATGCGGTACCGGAGTTTTTTTCCAATCCAGGTCAATTGTGATGGGTCGAAAAAAGCAGATTCTGGATCAATTTTAAAGGGAGTGATATAGATTGTGTTGTTGCGGCTTGTGAGCTTGGTAAGGACATCAAATTTAAGGATAAAAGAATCATTTTTAAAAGATTTTTCTTTGATATAGTCTTTGAAACTTTGGTACTCGCGCTCTTCTTCGTCGCTCCAATTTCGATTTTCTTTTTTGGAGTTTTTAATTTTGTAATCAATTTTCAATTGAATACGAAATGGAGTTTCTAAAGGGTTGGTTCCTCGATAGGGAGCGAGTTTTGTGGTGTCAACCACGGGAGGCTCTATTAATTTCAAATTCGAATCAAGACCCTTGATTTCTTTTAAATAACCTCGATTCCAACTGAGCTGGAGTAAACGATTAAAAAAACCACGATTTACGGCGAGTGCAAGGTCATAATTTTCCTTATTTAGACCCTTGAGCTCAGGAGATATAAATTTTGAAGCTCGATGGGCGGGATTCATTTTCATTTTGTCTAAGACAGCTTCATCTTGAAAAAGGGGGTCTTCAATAAAAGAATCAACATCCATAAGAACGGAGGAACCAAAATTGAGTTTTGAAATTTTAAGTCCCTCGATATAATTGGGGCAAATAAATCCTGGACAGTAATTTTGTTGTTTGTTTTTTAAAAGTGATACTGTCATTTGGACATCATGAAAATCCGCGGAAAGGCAAAATCGATATTGTCGTGACAGGTTTTTAGGATCTTGATTTGAAAAAAGAGTGATAGCTTGTTTACAGAGCTGAATCTGTTCAATTGAAGGAGACTTGCATCCAAATTCTTGGCGCCCTGGGGGTGAACGTTCACTGATGGTTTCAGAGTGATTGCTAATAAAGTCCTCATATTTTTTATCCAACTGAGCGGCGAGATCATGTTCTAAAAATTGAACCAAGGCTTGTTTAAAATAAGTAATCAGGGTTTCTTCGTAGGTATTAAAAACCTCTTTTAGTTTATTTTTTTGAAATTGTCTGGTGATGTTTCCGACTTGAATTTCATCTATAAAAAAATTAAAACCAGAATAATTTCTATGTATTTTTAGATTTTTTATGTTGTGTTTGATAGACAAGGTTTTAAATTTAAGTCGTCCGTTTTGAAGCTGAGAGACGCTCAGAGGAACTACAACTTTAAGGTTTTCTCCATTTTTTTTGAGTTCAAGACTGACATCTTTGAATTCAATAATACCGCAATGATTCGGATTTGCGCTGGGGTTTAGTTCTAAACAAAGTCTGTTGAGTTTTTCTTGCTCAGTTTTTTGTCCAGCCGAAAGAAAAGAAATATTAAATCCTATATTGTTGAGATCTGTGACAAGAATTGAGGAGGTCATCCAACTTAAATTATCTAGTTCAAGCTCAAGATGAAGTTGAAGTTCATCTTGAGGTACTGACGGAAAAGACGTTGCGTTGGGTATGGATATTGATATTTTTTTAAATTGGGCCGAGTGAGCCGACGGGCCGATTCGGATTTGAGGTCTCGGGGTGTTGATATTTAAAAGAAAATAATCATTAAAAAACTTTCGAACTTGATTGTAAATTTTAAAAGTTTCAGGAGTGAGCTTTTCTTCTAAATGAAGAGGTTCATTAAATGTATTTAGAGCCTCACCATAGCGCCCCTCTTCTGGGTTAACCCCTAGGGTTCCTAGAATTTGTCCTAAATTATTCTGAACATTTCTTTTTCCTTTAGGTGTGATCTCGATTAGTACCGAGTGCTCCATGTAGTTTTTTTTATATCGTAAGGGGGAATTGTTCAGTTCTCCCCATCCGGGGTTTGTTTCAGCAAAGCTGACGTTAAGAAAGGTCAGGTTTAGGGCGATCATGTTAAGAAAGATCAACATTTGAAAAGGTAAAAATTTCATGACGGCCGTCATATCATAGTTCGAAGCAAAAAAACTAGAATCATTAATAAAATCTATTTTCTATAAAATATAATTACATGCGTCAAGTCCATGAAATTGCTTTATTAAAATACACTATGTCTCAAAATAATCCATTCTTTGACTAAAGTATTAATGCATAGCGTCGATAATATAGAGGACTGCTTAACGGGGTGAGTTTGAAAAGATGAACCCAACGAAAAAAGTGTGGGAAAACAAATTTTTCGTGGAGGTACTTCAATGAGCTTGCGGATTTCAACGAACTTGCCATCATTGATGGCGCAAAGCCAACTCTCAAAATCAACACGAGAGTTACAAAAGGCATATTCTGAACTTTCAACAGGTTCTAAGCATGGAATGGGCAACAGTGATGCGGCTGGTTTTTCTATTGCCGAAGGCCTGCGTGCGGATTTGGCAGGTTTAAAAGCAGCAGAGAATAATGCCGGTATGGCCGCTAGTTTTGTTAAAACAGCTGAGGGTGGGCTTAATGAAGAAAATAACATCTTAATCCGTATGAGAGAGCTGGCCATTCAAGCGGCCAGTGATACTTATTCGGATCAAGAGCGGGGCTTTATAGATATGGAATTTACACAACTTAAGGAAGAGTTGGATCGTATTGCAAAAACAACTTCTTTTGGTTCAAGGCCGCTATTAAAAGGAGACACTCAATCTTATGAGTTTCAAGTGGGCATTCGAGCTGGAGAAGAAAATCGAATCAACTATACCAACTCTACAGATACAACAGCCGATGCACTCGGTGTATCTGGTTTAAGTATTTCTGATAAGGGCGAGGCCCGTGACTCCTTAGAGGATATTGATGAAGGCTTAACTAAAATAGCCCAGGCCCGAGCGCAATTTGGAGCTGTTCAAAGTCGTTTGGAATCTGCAGAGGATTTTCTTTCTCGCCACTCAATTAATATTGCCGAGGCTCATTCGCGTGTGGCTGATGCCAATATTCCTGAAGCTATATCAAGAGCGCGTAAGAATGAAGTGCTCCAGCAGTATCAAGCCCAAGTCCTCTCGATGGCGAATGCCCAAGCGGGCTTAGCACTCAAACTTGTGGGGTAGGTTGCGACGCTATTCGTAATATAAATTATACTTTACTTTATGACGATTTAATATAAAATATACTTTATATGGAGGATTCATGTATACGCCTCATAAAGCTAAGGAAGTCCTAAAGCAGCTAGGGGAGCAAATTCGCCTAGCAAGAAAAAGACGCGTTTGGACTATTGCAGAACTAGCAAAAAAAATTGGTGTATCTGCGCCAACGGTTATTGCTCTTGAAAAAGGTAAGCCAACTGTAAGTATAGGAGTACTAGTTGCTGTGCTTTGGACACTAGGGCTTGAGTCAGAGCTACAGAGTTTTGCAAATCCAAATGATGTCGAAGGAATTAAATTAATGAACACAAGACTTCCTAAAAAAATTCGTACAAGCAAAAGGACTTTGGATAATGATTTCTAAGGAGTGCTTTGTCTACCTACAACTACCAAACACATTTGACACCGTAACAATTGGAAAATTCAAATGGGAAAAAACTGGAGCCAATTCTGAAGTGGGTAGCTTTGTTTATGGACGGTCGTATTTAAAAAATGCAAAGAAAATGGCGTTAGACCCCTTCAATCTCCCCCTAGAGGAAAGGGAGTTTCAAGTAACACTTAACGAAGGAGTTCATGGACCCTTTCGTGATGCAAGCCCTGATAGTTGGGGTAGATATGTCATTCAAAAAAATACGCCACCAGATCAACACGATTCAATGGGGTATCTTTTAAATTCCGCAGGAGATCGAATCGGAGCTCTGTCTTTTGGCTTTGGAAAGACTCCACCATCTCCTGTACGGACCTTCAATAAAACCATTGACTTAGAAAAGCTCATAGAAGCTGCACATAAATTAGAAAATGATCAACCTATTGACGAAGTAGAGAAGGTCCTTTTAATGGCTGGCTCGTCTGCTGGAGGCGCTCGGCCTAAAACAACTGTAGAATCAGACAACAATCTTTGGATTGCTAAATTTCCCGCGTCTAATGATAAGCAAAACTTTTCGAGAATTGAATATACCACAATGAAGCTGGCCAAGTATTGTGGTTTGAATGTTCCAGATATTAAATTAATTCAGGTTGGAGCCCAAGAAGTATTTCTAATAAAACGTTTTGATAGAGTTTATAACAATGCAAATAAGGATTACTACCGCCATCACTTTGTGAGTGGATTAACGTTACTCAATTTAGACGAAAACGATAGTCAAAAGTGGTCTTATATAGACATGGCAGATCAGATGAGAAGATGGATTATAAATCCAACAAACGATTTACAAGAGCTTTTCAAAAGAATTGTTTTTAATGGATTGGTTTCGAATACAGATGACCATCCAAGGAATCACGGATTTATAAATAATGGAAATGGATATAGATTGTCTCAAGTATATGATTTAGTGCCTAAGCCAGAAACTGGTACAACTCGATATTTGGCGATGCCGTTTGGAAAGCAAGGCCGAGTATTTAGTGTTGAAAATTTAGTTTCAGAATCCGAGGCATTTGATTTGACTTCAGAAGAGGCAATATCAATTGATAGTGTCAATTTGATTGTGTAAATTCTTTTGGGCTCTTGAACCAGGGGATT
>DAIRER010000203.1:0-4589 GCA_036795495.1 Pseudobdellovibrionaceae bacterium
TATGCAGAAAGCATGGGCGCCACGGTAAAAGCATCAAAAAGAGAGATCAGCATTGTAACAACAATCGTCAGACCAAACTGTTTGAAAAACTGTCCGACCATACCATCCAAAAACGCAATTGGACCAAATACGGCGATAACAACTAATGTTGTAGCCAAAACGGCCTGGGCAACCTCTGCCGTCCCCTGAAGTGCGGCATCTCTTGGTGATTTTCCCATTTCCATATGACGAAAAATATTTTCTCGCACCACAATCGCATCATCAATCAATAAACCGACGGCTAATGAAAGAGCCAGAAGTGTCATTAAATTAATGGAAAACCCCATAAGAAAAATAACAACAAAGCCCCCCAGTAAAGAATTGGGTAAGGCCATTCCTGTAATAAATGTAGATCGTGCCGAACCAAGAAAAAAGAAAACAACGAGGATACAAAGAACTATTCCAATTAAAATACTTTCTCGGACATCGGCAATATTTAAACGGATGGGACGCGACAAATCTCGAACGACTTTTACTTTCGCTGCAATTTTCTGCTGTAATAGGTTTTGATTAATCACTTCAATTTGTTTCTTTACATTGTCTGTAACCGTCACTGTATTTGAGCCGGCCTGTTTAAAAACATCTAAAAACAAAGCGGGAACTCCATTTAGTGTTGCAATCCGTTTTTGATCTTCAAGACCTCTGGTTATGCTGGCCACTTCTTCCAGCTTTACACTGCGATCCGAACCGAAAAAATTGATTGAAACTTTTTTTAAGTCTTCAAGACTTGAAAACTCACCCACTGTTCTTAGCACAACTTCTTTCTGAGAATCCTCAATTTTTCCAACGGGAATATCTTTAGAGGTATCTTCAATTTTTTTAGCTACCTGAAGCATTGAAAGATTTCGATCTTGAAGTTGATTTTTATCTACAAGAACATTGATTTGTGATTTCCGACCCCCAATGATATTTACCAAGCCAACATTAGAAATTCGCTCAAAGTAGGGCTTAACTGTTTGATCAACAATATCAAATAATTTTCCAGGCTCCTCATTGGATTCCACGGATAGAGTGATCACAGGTTGATCGGCAGGATCAAACCGACGAATGATTGGGTCTTTAATATCCCCTGGTAAATTTCGTCGAATATTACCAATCCGATTTCGAACTTGTTGCTCTGATTCTTTAATATCAGAACCCAACTTAAATTCTAAGGTTACAAAAGAAATTGATTCTAAATTACTTGAAGAAATATTTCTTAGACCAGATAATGAGCCCAACTCATCCTCAATGGGCTTTGAAACAAGTTTCTCTACATCTAAAGGACTTGCCCCGGGATAAGCCGTTTGAATAAAAATGACTGGAAAAGTCACATCCGGAAATAAATCAACCGGCATTTTAAATAGACTGACTGTTCCTAGAATTAACATCAAAGCAACAATGCATGAAATAAATACGGGACGCTTGATCGACAATTCAGCTAAATTCATAAAATTTCCTTATCTAAAATAGATTCAACTGGTTCAAATAGCCGTGACTGAGATTCTAACTTTCGATGTTCAACCTGAAGTTTGATCAACATGAGTGAGGCCTCTGCTGCATCTTGCTCCGAATTGATAACCGTGGCTGTAATTGTTCGCCCCTTACTCAGCTTCTCTTGCTCACTTTTTGCCCTTTGCAATTGGATTTTTTTTATACTTTCGGCAATCGCAATTTTTTTTGTCAATTCAGAATAACGCCTTAGAAGTTCATCCCAAGAAGCCAAAGAATCAATGTGCTTTCTTTCGCTTTGTATTTGACTCGCCAAAGCTGACTTTTGACTTGCGGACAGCATCGAATCTTTTACTTCGGTATCTAGTAGATACGTCCAAGTAATAACAACACTTGCCGTTGGTTTATCTGTTTGTAACCAAGAACGACTTGAGTCCATTACACTTCCAGAAGGTTCATAGGAATTTGTATTATAACTTGCCGACAAATTAAGATCTGATTTCAATTGCTCTTGAGTTTCTTGAGCCTCCCAGTGACGGGCCTTAGCCTGAAGTTGACTAATTATAAAATCAACACTCTCTGATTCTTCTTTTGGATTGAAAATTGCCCGAGTACGATAAAGATCCTCATTCAATATTGGAAAATTTTCACTTTGTTTTAGTTCTAAAATATCTCGAACCTTACGCTCTATAGCGGTAAGCTCATCTTGGCTAGAACTGAATTGAAGTTCACGGTTTGCCACCAGCGCTTTTGCACTTAATAAGTCTGTTTGATCACTAACGCCATCTTGAACCCTTTGTAAAAACCAAGACTCAATTTTTTTTGCCCTCTGTAAGGAGCTCTCTCTAATACTATTCTCTTCTTTTAAATAGAGATAATCCCAAAAAGCATTTTCAGCTTCAATTAAGTACTTTCTATATTGAAAATCCAAAGTGAATTTTTCGATATTGTAATATAGATCTTCTCTCTTTTTTCTTAAATCCGTAGCACGACCAAAGAAATCTTTCCATAAAGATTGACTTAGACTCACTCCGACAGCTCCTTGTGCATATTTTCCATAAATCGAAGAAAGTGTAGAGCTTGGATTCATTCCAAGATTTTCATAACCACTCATATTAGCACTTAGATTCAAAGCCGTTCCTGTTGAAAACTTTTTCAAAAAACCCAAACTATATTGAGTTGATTTCATTTCTGTAGATCCTAACATACTGGGTGTTTTTTGATCCGAAAAAATAGTATTTTTTAATGTAAAAACTGGAATAAGCTCTCTATCACCAGAAGTTCGTTTTTCAGCACTGGCTTCAAGATTTACTTTTAAAGATTGAAAGCTTTTATTATTCTTTTGAACATCATTTAGAAACTCTTCTAAATTTAAGGACCTTACTTGAGCATTTGATCCTGACGCAAGAACGAAAAGAAAAGCCAACACAAAGAATGGTTTCATAAAAACTCCTTGATGAACTAAAAATATCTAATCTAAAACTGAATCCCCATGTGATAAGAAGGACCTTTGATATTGTAAGTGGGTTTATTAAAAATGTCTACTTTTAGATCAGAATACCGACCTGCAAAAATAAAACTCCAACGGCTTCTTTTGATTTTAAATCCCAACTCAATTTGAGGTCCGAGCATAAACGCATTATCTGTTTGATTTAAAGCGGTATAGTCAATATCTAGGGGCAATTTAATATAGATAAAATCAGCAACGCCAATAATTCCCAAATAGATCTGACTCCCCTTGTCACTTCCAATGATCCTAAATCTGGATCCTAGATGTAAACCACTGACAAGCCCGTTGTGTTCAAGCGTTCGCTGAGCAGTGACTCCATCTAAAAATACTTCTTGTCCTTGGATAAAATAACCCCCGAGCTCTCCGAAAAAAGTAAGTCGACCCCAAGTTTTTATATCTTTTCCTAGGGTTCCACCATATCCCGTCGTCCCCTCTGTAAAGCCACTTAAAGACTCTGCTGAAAACTGATGGTATCCAAATAAAAAATAGGAATCTTTGAATGTAAAAAAGTTCGCAGCCAGCGCTGATTGAAACAAAAGAAACACAACAAAAAAAGCAATTCGTTGAAAATTTACCACAATTTTACAAGAGCCCCCATGTGTCATGCCCCTCTGAAGTCCTTTTTACTTTTTAGAAAACAAGAACTAAGATACACTTATTATGAATTTATTTTATCAGACAGTGAATACATTTAAAAAAGTTGGATATATACTATTTCCAATTATGGTCCTTTCTCTAGTCTGGGAGAGATTTACAACTCAACAAATCTACATAGAAATGAACCAGACCTCACCTGGACCCTCTTTGCTTTGGATATGGGGAGTACTTTCACTTATAAATGGTTTTTTTTCACCTGTGTTTATGCTCATGATAACCATTTATGCTATTGAAGAAAAATGGCAAATGACGAGCCCTTTTAATTTTTTAAAAACGCATACAGCTCAAGTTTTAATCGAAACAATGAGGGCTCTAGGAAAAGTTTTTCTGGGTTTTATTTTTTTAATCATTCCTGGAGTATGGCTTCATATTAAATACATTTTTGTGCCGTTTATCGTCCTAGAAAGTGAAAGTTATGCCCAGGGAGAGCAGGATGCTTTGAGTTACTCCTCAACACTGACCCGTAAAAAAATGGGCTCGATAATTATTCTTCTCTCAGCTTTTAATATATTTTTACCATTGATCATGACGCAGTTCTTTGATGAGTATAGAACTCTTTGGAAGACGCCTTTTTCTAGTCTTGCATTGAGTCTTATTGATACTTTGTTTTACATTTGCTTTACTTTGTTGTTTTATAAAACTTATTTGCAAACAAAAAAGGAAGGCTCATGAGTTTATTTTTTGACTGGAAGAGTTTAAAGGAAAAAAACAAAGGTTTTACATTTGATGATGTTTTGATTGTCCCTAAAAAATCTGAAGTCCGATCACGTAAAATTCCAACTCTTGAATCTTCATTGACTAAAAACATAAAAATCCAAACTCCACTGATTAGTGCCAACATGGACACCGTTACAGAATTTGATATGGCTCTTGCCATGAATCAAACCGGGGCCTTTGGTATCCTTCACCGATTTATGTCTATAGAAGACCAAGTTTCTCAAGTCCAACGACT
>DAIRER010000204.1:0-4573 GCA_036795495.1 Pseudobdellovibrionaceae bacterium
GGGCAATAGGGGCACTTGATACACATGAAGAGCTATAATGGCAAAAGGAGTGCCACAATTAAAATAAGGAAAGCAATAGATCTATTTCAAACTATTTTGAGTTCCATCTTTCAGCGAAGATGGCTCGTATTACAAAGCTCAAATCCTCACCAAATAAAAGCTCAGCAAAAGTATCAACAATTTTAGGGGCCAGTTTTAAATTTATAAACGATGGAATGCACCCACCATTTAGAACCTACGGGTATGAACTCATCAAAACAAATGGAATCATTTGCTTTGAGTGATTCTAAGGGCTCTGTACATTGTGGTAAAGTTTCAAGAGCAACCATTGGATCCATTTCACTTTTTAGGGTAGGAAAACAATCTTTTTCATTCGCATTCAGGTCGCAAGAACAAGCCGGAGTCGGAGCGCCACTTTGATTGTTATTATAGGTCCATAGGCACTGAGGTTCAAATGTCTCAACCTCTTCAATGGTCTCTGCCTGCACAGATGCAAACGAAAGCAGAATCATTAATATATATATTTGTTTCACAAAACCTCCTCGTTGATTTTGAATATTTATAGTTTCTTTAATTATATTTAAACATCATTTCATCTATAACAGTAACTTAGTGGATTGCTGGGTATCCTCTTCTTGAAAGGTATGTATAATATCTAAAAACCTATATACCGATGGTGACGCCACAGTTGGAAGCGTGTTTTTTAAGGCTGATAAAACAAAGAGTTTAACATATTCTAAAACATCTTTTGTTCCACCAATCACCATACCTCGAGGGATTCTTTCAATCCATTGGCTGTCATCATAACCATTGATTCTTATTCTCCAAGGAGAGTAAGGAACACTTGATAAAATGATTTTCCCCGAAAGGACAAGCGTGGAATTTAAGGGCTTAATATTCCATCCGCTTAAAGTTTTTGACACTTGATGATTGCTCGAATCAACAAAGTGACTGTTGATTAGAAATGAAATTTCTGACTGCTCAATCACTCCATGATCCGGGGTTCTTACAAAATAAGTACAAAATGAATTCATATTTATGTAAATCTCTCGAACGTCTAAAAATTCAAATTTTTTAAGTTGAGCTAAAACTGAATTTCTTAGTCGAACATCGGATATGCTATTTAAAATATCGATATTGAATTGCGGACCCATTTTTGTTTTTTCAATTAAAACAATAGATCCCCAGTCAGAAAGCTGTGTGTATCCTTGATCAACTAAATCTTTAGCTCTTGTGGGAAGATGGCGCTTTAAAAACTGAGTCTCCTCAATTTGAAAATTACAAGATTTTGCATGAACACTTTGTTGAAAAAGAAAAGAAAAGACCATAAAAAATAAAATATTTAGAATCTTTATTGATCCAAAAATTGAATTTTGATTCATGTTTTTCATAATTTTTAACCTCAATTATAATATGTTGAGTTAGCAATTTAACTGAAAAATTAACCACATATAAGGGATACTGTAATCTCTACAATGAAAACCTATTAAACCCTTTATGGTGCATTCCGACCCTTAAGTCTCTGGTTTGTCACTTTGAATTGTCTAAAAATTGGTCAACTAACTCTTGGGCTTTGGTGTATTCTGTTTCACCATCAAACCAATGAATTTCGGGATCACGCTGAAACCACGTCCTTTGCTTTTTAGCAAGGGCCATAGTGCTTTGAACAATCTGAACCTTAAGTTCATTCAATTGAGGGTCCTCATAGGAAGGTAATTCATGAATAGACCTCACACCCAGGGACTCTTTCTTAAGGAACTCTACACACTCTCGGTATCCCACACTCCCTAGGGCTCGCCAGTCCCCAAAGCCCTGCTCCAAAAGAATGTAAACTTCTTGCAAAAGACCTGCCTTAAACATATTTTCTACCCTGGTTTGAATTCTCACCTTAAGTGTTTCTCTAGGCCATTGGACTCCGATTTTAAGCAAGGGATATGGGTACATATTCTTTTCAACTGAAAATTCATTTTGAACTTCGGTCAGGGACCGCCCCTCTGTACGTATAATCTCAAGAGCTCGACCAATACGGTAAGCGTCATTGGCATGTATGCGCTGTACTGCCACAGGATCTTTAGTTTGCAGCTCTTGATATAGTTTTTGCAAACCTTCTGGGATTGAGAGCTCCAGATCTATCTGTTTTGCCACTTCGGGGTTTACCTTGCGTATGGGATACATCCCCTTTTCTAAGGCTTGAAAATAAAATCCAGAACCTCCCACCACAAACAAGGGGGGGGCAGAATTGATTTTTATATTTTCAAGAGCTTGAAAAAAAGCACTTCGAAACTCCCCTGTGGTCAAATTTTTTCCTTTATCAACAAAACTAAAAAGAAAATGGGGTAGGGACGCCATTTCTTGATCCGAGGGTTTTGCAGCCCCAATATCCAATCCCTTATAGACCTGAATACTGTCACAATTGAAAATTAAACCCGAATGGCGTTTTGCCCACCGGTAAGACCACTCTGATTTTCCAGAGGCCGTAGTCCCAAGTACAAAAATTGTTTTAAACGGTTCGCCCAAAGTCCCTCTCAATTTTAGTTACAGGATAATCCACACTGACGGGTCTCCCATGGGGACAAAATGAGCTGAGTGGATACTCATCCATTTGAACCAAAAGGGCCTTCATCGCTTCTAAACTTAAGGATTGTCCAGCACGAACTGCCGAATGACAGGCCATAGAAGAAACAATTTCTGCTAAATAATGTTCCAGAGCAAATCCATGGCCATGATCTATAATCTGCTGGCTTAATTTCTCTAAAATTTCTGGAAGCACAGATTCTTTTATGAGTGGAGGCGCTGATTTAATACCCAACGTACTGGGACCTAAAACTTCAATTGAAATTCCCATATCATACAGTGAAGAACTGACATTTTGAAGAGCTTCTAATTTTTCTGGAGTTAAATCCACAGCTAACGGAAATAAAAACTCCTGTGTCTCTAAGTTTTTTTTCTTAATTCCAGCCATAATCTTTTCAAATAAAACCCTTTCGTGAGCCGCATGCTGATCCACCAACATCATTTTATCCGCATTTTGACACACTAAATAGGTTTGATGAATTTGCCCAATAACATCAAAGGACTTCCAGTAGTTTGATGTTGAAGATGAAGATGGAGTATGAGTCATTTTTGAAAATAGACTGTCAGAAGACTTTTTAAATTGAGTCATATTTAATTCTTTATTTAGATCTTTATTAAGTTCTCTCTTTTGAAAAAACAAATCAGAATCCACTTTTTTATGAACTACTTGTTGTAATACGGGTGAAGAAAACTCCACTTGAGGCGAAACAAAATCCGTTGGTTTTGAAATAGATTCAATAGAATCAATAGATGCATTTGAGTCAAAAGACGAAGGCTGCATAAAGTTCGTCGTATTCGTGCTTTTCTGAATCCAAGGAGCTCTTTCTAAAGTTTCCCGTATGGCAGCTTGAACAGATCTAAAAACTAAACCCGGATCTCTAAACTTCACCTGGGATTTTGTCGGATGAATATTCACATCAATCTCTTCTGCATCAACATCTAAAAAAACGACGGTATAGGGGTACTCTCCATGCATTAATAAATTACGATAAGCTTCCATAACGGCCGCCTGGGCGGAGCGATCCTGAATCCAACGTTGCTGAGCAAAAATCCAAATATTTTTCGACGATTTTGCAATTTGATGAGGAGAAGAAAAAAGACAAGTTGTATGAACACTTTCTCGAACCGCCTGCCCTTCATAAAGTTCCTCAATTTCCAAAACTTGCGTGGCTCGATCTTTGATTGACTTTGCCTTGGGCCAAAAAAATTTTAAATTCGACTCTTCAAAAACCTTAAACTCAACTGAAAAGTTGGCAAGGGCAAGAGCTTTAAGCGCCGTCTTAATAGCCCCAGATTCTGCAGCAGAAGACTTTAAAAATTTTAAACGGGCGGGGACATTTTCAAAAAGTTTTTCAATCAAAATCGAGGTGCCAGGACTTCCAGAAATCGGGTCTAACTCTTCACGTACACCAAAACGAGAAATAAGACGATAAGCCTGCTCAGTGTTTTGTTCGCGAGAGATCAACTGCATTTCACTGACAGAAGCAATACTGGCCAGAGCTTCGCCGCGAAAACCAAAACTCTTTAGTCGCCAAATATCATCAGTAGTTGCAATTTTACTGGTTGCAAATCGATCCAGACTCTTTGGCAAATCCATTCGCGACATCCCCGAACCGTTGTCGACAATCCGAACAGAACGACCCCCTAATGAAAAATGAACCTCAATCTGTGTGGAGCCTGCATCGAGGGAGTTCTCAACAAGCTCTTTGATCAAATGAGCAGGACGCTCTACGACTTCACCAGCAGCAATCTGATCAATCACTTCGGGTTTTAAAAGCTCAATCGCCATATATATTCCCTAAACCTAGCCAATAGGCCACTCTTTTTGTCCAAAACACCTCAGCATCAGAACAATTTAAATATTTCAATTCAGCCCGCTGAGCCTCTTCAAAAAGCTCTTTTACATTGCACATATCTAAAACTAAGGAGTCTGAGGATAAAAAATTAAAATAAGACGTCAATTCAAGCTCCTCGGATCCTGTTTTTAAAAACTCTGTAT
>DAIRER010000205.1:0-4566 GCA_036795495.1 Pseudobdellovibrionaceae bacterium
CTTTTAAATTTAAGACTTCTATAATTTTATCAACTTCATTTGTATTCTTTATTGATATATTATTGTCGTTGCAGATTGGTGTTTTGATATTAGAAAATGATCTTCGTATTTTGAAATATACAGTGGATGGATTTATAATACCTTTATCAAGCTCTAAATTAGCTTTTCTTTTTATGTAAAGCTGCGATATTTTAAATAATCCAAAATTTTCAACAACTTTGACAAATGGGCCTCTTTTCTTATTTAAATTGGAGTAGTATATTTCTTTATTTCCCTGAGTTATTGAAAAAACATCTATTTCACCATTGCCATATGTTGATTGGTAAAATCCTGAAATTCCATTCGAAGCGTAAACCACTCTATCCGCAACGCCATCCTTATTTAAATCTGTTTTATAAATTAAATGATGTTGAGTTCCAGCATGAGAGATTAATGGGAATAATAAAATAAAAACAAAAGAATGCATTTATGTATCATATACTTAACTTCGATTTACATAAACCAGTAACAAATTAAAACCAGACTTTAGTCACATTTATTAGAATCAATGGTAGATATAATTTTATCACCGTTTGATTCAAAATTGTAATTTTCTCCTGATTCAAAAACAACTGAGAGGTTTGACGAAGTTCTGCCTGAAGATCTGACGAGTCCACTTACCATAGATAAAACATAATATTTACCATCGTCGGCTTTTCCTAGAATAGGGCTACCGGATTGACCAGGCGTTGTTTGGCATGAGTGGAAGACTTGACCAAATCCAGCAGAACTAGTTACTTTACAGTTTAAGTCAGCGTAAGCTTTAGATAAATCATTTTTTATTTTTTCCCCTGGGAATCCAGCTGTAATTAATCCGTTCATTTTAAGTAATTCATTCTGGGGAATTTGTTCAATCTCTAAATATCCTACTTTATTCCCTAAATTAACATTAGTCCCATTCTCATCTTTTATTTTATTCATTTTTACTAGCGCCCAATCAGAGGAGGTTGCTTCAGAAGCATTCTTATATTTAGAATTAAAATTAATAACTTTTCCTTTTACTTTTATATACTGAAAAGGATTATTTTTTGAACCCGTTTGACCAACAGAAAACATCACTTCTTTTCCGATCTGAGGTATTTCTTTATCTGGATCGTCAAAAGCAACGTGGTTATTTGTGAGCATTAAACATGGACTTACCATAAAACCAGTTCCACTAAATTTTTGTTTAGTGTGAGTTACCAGGCCTATGGCATTTAATTGTTTAAACTCTTCTGAAGTTCTATCAATTGCGACTCTTCGGTCATCAGTAATTTCAGAAGCTCCTTCGGAAGAATATCTAACAATTTCATTTCTTGATTCTTTTAAAATATTTAATGCGTGATTTGAATTCATATTGCAGGTCTCACAAACAACAGATGGACCTTGAGCTTCAGTGATTGTGTTAATAGCAGCAACTGAAAACTGGCTCAAAGTGAGAATTGTGATTAGGGTAGTTAGTGTTTTCATTTTCGCGCCTCCTGTTACTGAATATCTGTTTCAAGATTCGTGCCCCCTTATACACCCGACTTTCGTCCTAAACTAGTACAAATAATGGTGAATGTTGAAAAATCTGACTAAAATATAAAAACTACAGGCCGCAAAATGTGTCATCGTCTCAAAATGACCTAAATATTTAGAAATATTAACCAATTGGGGTGTTTATGGAGAAAGAAGCAAAGGATTCTGTTTTCAATAAGGGTTTCGCCATCGGTGTTGTGATTGGTTCGTTAGTTACTGGTTTTATCTTTATGCATTCATTTTCAAATTCAAACAATTCGGACAACTTCTTCAAATATGAGAATGGTCCATGCACAAGTGAAAAAAGAAAAGATTATGCAGGTTATGAAAAATCAAAAGAAATGAGAGATGCAATTGATTTTGTCGATGAGCATTTTGGTTGTTCTAAGAAATACGAAGAAAAGATATCCTTGGTGAGCGACGCAGTTTTTCAGGAAAAAATGAAAAAAGTAAGAATTAGATTTATAAATGATAAAGGCGAAGGATTTGGTACAGAAAGCCCCATACTTCAGTATGTTAGTGTAGGAAATGAGCTTGCCGCATTGGAGTTTTATCCAGAAAAGCTGGCAAGCAACTCAATTGAAAAATAAAGGTTTAAAACGTCATAGAACAAAAATCACAATAGCGGTCTCTATAAAATTTCAGGAAATTTTCTTACACAAATTACTTTAAAGTAACTTAGTCCAAGAATGAGTCATTGAAGAATCAACGAGGGCCTTAAGTAGTTTTTGATCTTCTTGGATTTCAGTTTTTGACATCTCAATATTTTCAATTTTCCATATACCATTGATAGCTTGCCCATAGATAAAGTGTACAAGCTTCTCTGTATGACCTTTAAGAAATACTATTTCTTTTAAATTTTTATTTTCGACTTCGATAGGTTCAAGAAGAAATCCACCACCGCCTTTGCTGTCACTAAGTAATACACGTCCAATAGATGGATCAGTAGTTTTTTCAGTTGTTAACTCAGGATTTGATTCATCGAAAGGATGTAACATTCCGCCGCCACCTTTGCGATCAGCCATTGAAGTAGCAGAAATTAAAATAATTGATAACATGATTATTGTTTTCATTATAAGCTCCTTTTTTGAGAGTTGTGTGATGAAATATCAACAACTGCTCGGCTCCAACCAACAATTCGATCACAATTTGCAGTCAAAGACCTTTTAAGAAATCTATTTTCTACTTCTCTAATCTCTCGAACAAAATCTTTTAAAACATCACCCGATGTTGCTAAAATTTCGTATTCATAAGAGCACGGACCTGATTCTGTTAGTTTAGAAGAAAGAGTTGCCATTGTCGACAAAAAATCAGGCATGGTTCCAGTGGTTCCATTCTCATAGTAATCGATATGCTCCTCTGTTCGAAAAACTTTACCTGAATCATTTTTCTTCCATAAACCGCATGAAATTAGCAAATCTTGCCAGTCTAAAGCTACTTCAACAGATATTCCAATCTGTTTTGCCATCCATCTTGGATCTTGATCAAATTGTTCAAGCTTAGGTAATAAAGAGAACATTGAAAAATTAAAATTTTCGGAAAGCATACGAACAACCTCAGAGCGAGTTTTGTTTTCTCTTTGTAGATCTAGATCCATTTAGTCCCCTCCCATAGAGGAATTTCTTAGACTTTTAATTTCCTCTTTTAGTTTTCCATTTGATGTATTGAATTCCGCATAAACAGTCAAGAAATCCATCATTGAATGACGTTTATCTAAATTCAATGATGCTGATAGTTTATCTATAACAGATCCTATTGAAGGTTTCGTATATGATAAACCACTTACTTCTGCTATTTTATTATTAATAAGATCTAGTAGATCGATATCTAACTCTCTCAATAAAAGGACAAATTTTTCTGTTTTCATATCTGAACTTCCCTGAAAAAACTTATTTAACTGAGGAGCCCCAATATCAATATTTACAGCGAGATCGATTTGCTTTTTTTCTTTAAGTCTTGCAAGAGTGGCAAGCTTTTTTCCAATATGATTTAATATAATTCTAGACATTCGATCCTTTTTTAAAAGGATTACTTACTCGGATATTTCCTAATAGGCAATAAATTATTCTTTAAGACAATGAATTATGCTTTAACATATTAAATTTATTGCACTTTTAAATTGAATATTTAACACGCCCAGTTAATTTAGTGGCTCAAGCCATTTACAAAAGGAGAAAAAATGAACACTCACGAAGTAACACAAGAGAACGAAAACTCTGAAAAAAAGAGAACAAAAAAAATCCCTATGGTTGAGATGAACCTCCGGATAAGTAAAGATAAAAGGTATTTTATGATCACGACATCTGAAACAACCATTTATCCAATTAATTATATTTCAAAGATGCTTCAAAATTCGTTTGAAGAATCCGCAGAAGTTGAAAACTAACTAAAATTTAGCGGCCAGGGTCGGCTGCTTCTTTTATATAAAATTTTTTAATTTAAGGAGATTTCTATGCGTTCCTTTAACGCCTTAGGCATTTTATTGCCTAAAATCATTTTACTCTTCCTCACAATTGTAGGTTGTAATGATTTTAAAGATGAACCGAAAAAATCAACAGATCCTATTATTAAAACTGATCCAGTCATTCCTACAACTCCAGTAATTAAAAAACTCTCTGAAGCTAAGTTTTTACTCAATGAAACTCAATTACCCCATGAGTATGAAATACAAATCTCGTGGGATAAAGACATTAAAAATCTATTAATCAGAGATCATGATAAAATTCTGATTCAAGGTGTAGCACAATCGCCTTTTACATATTTAATCAAAGACAATACAGAGTATAAAATTGAAGCTTTTACGATGGATGATAATTCGGTTAAATCCATTGGAAAATTCGAAGGTATCTCACCAAAAGATGTGAGTCTTGGCGGATTTAGTTTAACACAAAATAAAGAAATAAAAGCCAATCGGATTTTTATAGATAATAAAGAAATTTTTTTAAACGGTCTTGAGCTTTCATTAGTGGCTAATGAAGTTGTTGCATTAGATTCAAAAATTACTTCCTATTTGGCGGGACCCATTAG
>DAIRER010000206.1:0-4553 GCA_036795495.1 Pseudobdellovibrionaceae bacterium
TTTAGCAATTGCACCGCAGCCGAGCCAATTGCTCCTGTGGCGCCATAAACCAATTTATATCTTTCTCTCTCTCGACCGGTTTCATCCAGAAGGATGATCTCACAGTTACGGTTCATAACTGTCAATTTACCTTGTCGATTCACAACAGATTGAACATGACTGAATTTTAAAGTTCCATCGTATCGAGCCGTGTGCACAGATTGTTCAACCGCACGAGATGCCGCTCCACCCAAGTGGAATGTTCTCATTGTTAATTGAGTTCCTGGTTCACCAATAGACTGAGCGGCAATAATACCTACAGTTTCTCCCAAGTTTACGGTGGCACCACGAGAAAGATCTCGACCATAACATTTTACGCAAATTCCGCGTTTCGCATTACATGTTAATGCAGAACGAATAGCGACTTTGTCGATAGCCAGAGATTCGATGAGTTTTACATCTGTTTCATCTAAAATATGACCTGGAGAAAATACAACTTTTCCAGTTAAAGGCTCTAAAACATCCTTTAGAATGGTTCGTCCTAAAACACGCTCTCCAATACCTTGAATCACATCAGCTCCATCAAAAAGAGCTGTAACCTCAAGACCATCAACGGCTCCACAGTCCGTCTCAGTCACAACCACATCTTGCGCCACGTCCACAAGACGACGTGTTAAATATCCAGAGTTGGCTGTTTTAAGCGCTGTATCTGCTAGACCTTTACGAGCCCCATGAGTCGAAATAAAATATTGAAGAACAGTCAGTCCCTCACGGAAGTTCGCTGTAATCGGAGTCTCAATAATTTCACCAGACGGCTTAGCCATTAATCCCCTCATAGCACCAAGCTGTTTAATCTGATTTGTAGATCCCCGAGCTCCGGAATCCGCCATAATGAAAATGGGATTAAACGAAGGGCCCCAAGATTCTTTACCATCGATGGTAAATTTTTGCTTTTCAATTTGACCCATCATTTCCTTGGTTAATCGATCTCCTGTTTGAGCCCAAATATCAACAACCTTATTGTAACGTTCTCCATCTGTAATTAAACCTTCATCATACTGCTGTTGAATTTCTTTAACTTGAACTTCAGTTTCTTGAAGCATCTGAGGCTTACTCGATGGAATAACCATGTCGTCAAGACAAATAGAAAGACCCGCAAGAGTTGAATACTTAAATCCAAGCTCCATAATACGATCCGCAAGAATACAAGTTGATTTAGCACCTGCTAAACGGAAGGTTTTATCAATCAGTCCCGCAATTTGCTTTTTATTCATAACTAAGTTTACTTCAGAAAATGGAACTTCTGGAGGAACCACATCAGAAAGTATTGCGCGGCCAACAGACGTATCTTGTAGTTTTCCACTAATACGAACCTTACATGCCGCTTGAAGATCCACTAATCCACTTTCAAAAGCGAATTGAGCTTCTTCAACACTTCCAAACTTTTTACCCGTTCCTTTGGCTCCAGGACGAATTCGAGTCATCCAATAAAGTCCTAAAACAATATCTTGAGAAGGATTAATAATCGGTTTTCCATTGGCTGGACTTAAAATATTATTTGTAGACATCATCAGAACACGAGCCTCAACTTGAGCTTCGATAGAAAGAGGAACGTGAACTGCCATTTGGTCACCATCAAAGTCCGCATTAAATGCAGTACAAACTAATGGATGCAATTGAATGGCTTTTCCCTCATGAAGTAGAGGTTCAAAGGCTTGAATACCTAATCTATGCAATGTTGGAGCACGATTTAATAAAACAGGGTGCTCTTTAACAACATCAGCAAGAATATCCCATACTTCTACGGGTTCTTCTTCAACGATACGCTTGGCTTGTTTAATTGTAGTTGCTAAACCTTTTTCTTCTAATTTGTTGTAAACAAAGGGTTTAAATAGCTCAAGAGCCATCTTTTTAGGTAATCCACACTGGTGAAGTTTCAAAGTTGGACCCACAACGATCACAGATCGTCCCGAATAATCCACACGTTTACCTAGTAGATTTTGACGGAAACGCCCTTGTTTACCTTTTAACATATCACTGAGAGAGCGCAATGGACGCTTATTTGGACCTGTAAATGTTTTTCCACGTCTTCCGTTATCTAGTAATGCGTCTACGGCTTCTTGGAGCATTCGCTTTTCATTGCGGATAATGATGTCTGGTGCATTCAATTCTTGTAAACGCTTTAAACGATTATTTCTATTGATCACTCGACGGTAAAGATCATTTAGATCAGAAGTTGCAAAACGACCACCATCCAAAGGAACTAATGGACGCAAATCTGGTGGTAGAACGGGTAGAGCCTCTAACATCATCCACTCAGGCTTATTGATAGAGTTTTTAAAAGCTTCAACAACTTTTAATCGCTTAGAAAGTTTTTTAATTTGAGCTTCTGATTTTGTCTCGCGAATTTCCATTCTTAACTTACGAGAAAGGTATTCAGGATCGATCTTTCTTAACATTTCACGAATGGCATCGCCACCCATTCCAGCTTTAAAGTTAGGACCAAACTCATTGAGTGCTGCTTGATAAGCGTCTTCTGCTAAAACAGCTCCCTCTTCTAAGCTCGTATCCATAGGATCTACAACAATATAAGATTCGCAATACAAAACGCGTTCAATATCTTTTAAAGAATGGTTTAATATATTCCCGATTCTTGAAGGTAAAGATCTTAAAAACCATATATGAGCCACCGGAGTAGCCAGTTCTATATGCCCCAAACGCTCTCTACGTACCTTGGATTGTGTTACTTCAACACCACACTTTTCACAAACCACACCACGATACTTCATTCTTTTGTACTTGCCGCAAAGACATTCATAGTCTTTTACGGGACCAAATATTTTCGCACAAAACAACCCATCTCGCTCAGGTTTAAAAGTTCGATAGTTGATCGTCTCTGGCTTTTTGACTTCACCAAAGGACCAATCTCGAATCATTTCTGGCGAGGCCAATGACACCCTTACAGCATCAAAGGACAATGGATCTTTTGGTTTATCGAAAAAATTTAATAAATCTTTCAAAGGTCACCTCTTAATAAATAAAATTTCTTAATGCTTGTTCACTTCTGTAGAGTTGCTGTCAGTACCATTAGAGTCATCATCCTCAGGTTCATCCCTTAAGGCTGAAGATTCCATAAGTTCAATATTTAAGGCTAAAGATTGAAGCTCTTTAACTAGAACGTTAAACGCTTCTGGTAATCCTGGCTCTAATACATTATCTCCCTTAACAATACTTTCATACATACGAGTCCTTCCAGCAACATCATCCGACTTCACTGTTAAAAACTCTTGTAATGAATAAGCGGCACCGTAAGCTTGGATCGCCCAAACTTCCATCTCTCCTAATCTTTGTCCTCCAAATTGAGCTTTTCCACCCAGAGGCTGTTGAGAAACTAAAGAATAAGGTCCAATAGAACGCGCGTGAATCTTTTCTTCAACAAGATGATGCAGTTTTAACATGTACATAATACCAACAGTCACTGGATTATTGAAGGCCTCACCCGTTCGACCATCAAACAAGATAGCTTGTCCTGAAGTTGGAACCTGAGCTTTTGCTAAGAGTCCTTTAACGTCAGATTCACGAGCACCATCAAATACAGGTGTTCCCACATGCACGCCATGTTTCATCGTTTCCATCATTCGTTTTAACGAAGCATCATCGGCATGATCTAACTTTTTTGAAATTTCAGCATCATCAAAAATCGACTTTAATTCTTTTCGACTTTTTTCTGCATTGAAGTTCTCTAAAGCTTCTGTCACTTGTTTTCCCAAATTATGAGCCGCCCATCCAAGATGAACCTCTAAAATCTGACCAATATTCATACGTGAGGGAACGCCCAAGGGATTCAAAACCATGTCAACGGGAGAACCATCCGCCAAATAAGGCATATCTTCAACAGGAAGGACTTTAGAGACCACACCCTTATTTCCATGTCTTCCGGCAAACTTATCACCCACTTGAAGTTTACGCTTAATTGCAACATAAACTTTTACCATTTTTATAACACCAGGAGGTAGCTCATCGCCCTTACGAAGACGTTCGATTTTTTCAGTAAATACCATTTTCACAGCATCCAATTGATTTTTCGCTCCATCCACAATCTTATTGGTTTGAAACTCTAAATCGGCATCCAAAGGAATATAACTTAATAGTTCAAATGGAATTGTTTCTAAATCACCATTAGAAATAATTTGAGCCTTATTTAGTAGTTTTTCGCTACCATCTTCATTCAATAGAACGCCTGTTGTTGTTTTTCCAACAAGTATAGATCTTAATTTTTCAATGGCATTATTCTTAATAACATTTTGCTCAATAGTTAAATCTTTAGACAATTTTCTTTTTTTATCTTCAAGAATTTCAGCCAAACGCTCATCACGATCTGCACCTTCTCGACTATAAACTTGAGCATCAATAACAGTTCCATAAACACCAGAAGGAACTCTTAAAGAAGTATCGCGTACGTCTCCCGCTTTTTCACCAAAAATGGCTCGTAGTAGTTTTTCTTCTGGCGAAAGTTGTGATTCTCCTTTTGGAGTTACTTTACCCACCAAAATAAATCCAGGACGAACTTCAGC
>DAIRER010000207.1:0-4542 GCA_036795495.1 Pseudobdellovibrionaceae bacterium
CAGAAAATAACTTCATAAAATCAGCTCGATTCATTTGTGGATCAGTATATATCTTCCATAAAATAGACGCATAGGCGGATCCCATTCCATGAATTTCACCCGAGCTATATTTAAAAAAATCTGAAACGGGACTATTGATATTTGTTCTTACATCTCGATCTTTCCAACCAGCAAGCGTATTTGATAGAGATTGACCCATGGTTGGGTCATCTGGAAAAATAAGGGCTGCATGAATATCTGCTTGACCTTCGTGAATGGCTCCGATGCACCCTTGGTCGGTATTGCAATATTTATTGATGGCTACATCTGTTCCCATGGCATGATCTAGATTTCCATGACCTAATTCATGCAGATATACTTCTGCACTTAGGGCCATCTCCTGGGTTCCCGAACTATTGGTCCAAGAGCCCATCACAATATTGTTATTTGACCAGTAAGCATTGTTTTTTACTGAGGCCTTGTAGGCATCCACTTGAATATTTTTATTTTCAGCATAAAATATTCCAGACTCGTTTTTCATCATATTAATTTGTTCATTCAGCCAATAGTAAGCCATAACTTGCCCTACTTTATGATCTGTTGAATCATCTTTATAGTTAAATTTCCAGTTTCCTTCTGCATTTTTTGTGGCTTTTGTGCCATTTGTAATTTTAATATTTACATTGGAGTTTGTAAGAGAGTTGGTTTGAGATAAATTATTAATTTTTACGCCAAAGGATTGTTGCTTTTCTAAATCTTTTCCAAAACTTATACCGCTCAGTACTGGACCCTTATTTTGATATACGGGATTTTTTCTAAAAATGCACGCATCATAACCCTTATCTAAAAGACAGGGTCCTGATCCAGTGCTATCCTCTGATATAGGAGTCAGTTTAATTAACTTTGTTAAAGTGATGAAATCATTTGAAATACTGTAACCATAAATTTTAAGTTCAATTTGTTCTTTTTTAAATTCATTGGGATTTATATAAAATTGAAATGGCAAATAGGAAATTCTACCTAGATCGTTGCCATCCAGAGTTGCTGATATATTTTTTAGATTTTCAGGGATATCTACATTGATTTTAACGGCAGCACCGGAAAGCCCAATCGCCTCAGGACCATCGTAGGTGATTTTAAAAGGATTTTGAAGGGTCGAGCTGGCTTGTAATGAATGATCAGAATTTGACTCAAATGAGCTTTGATTGTTTGAACAAGCTAAAAGAAGAAAAAATGACGATAAAACAAGAGCATTTAACATCTTCATTTTGCCTCCACTTCATCAAAGCGAATCATGTTAAAATCTATTAAATTATTTGTATTATATTTTAGCTTTTGGTACGAAAAGCGCATGACGCTAAGTCCATTGGGATTCTCTTCAGTCGTCATTGTGTAATAAACGAGAATTGAATTTTCATCAAAGTCGTGAGTAAGCTCTAAATTGCCATTGACTCCACTGGTTGTGACTCTTTTAACAGAGTAAATTGGTAAGTTTTCTTGATCAATCTTGTAACAGTTTTGATTATTATCATTTTTTTTAACCCAAACGACGGATAATTTATAGGGTTCTGAGGATTCTGGTTTTAGATAGCTTACATGGTTTTTTATATAATCATATCTTTGTAAACTATTAATTCGAGAATTTAAGTTGTTAAAATCAAGAGCCATGCTTTTATTTTTGAAAAACATAAATTCTAAACCATCGATAAGTCCATCGCCATCAGAGTCAAAGTTAAACTTTGAACCTCGATTGCCACCCTTTTGCATTTGTTCTTCCCAGCTTGAATTGGGTCCCGATACAGATTTAGCGAATTGAAATTTTTCTTCGCAACTGTTTAAAAGGTCAAAATCTTCATCTTTAAAATAATCGGGTTCATCAGTTATAGAGCAATCGGGAAGTATTTCACCTTCAACAATGTGTTTATACATGATCAGATCAGAAAATCTTGAATCAAAACTGTATCTATTTGTTGTTGAAAATAATTTTTGTCCAAATTTCTTTTTAATGTTTTCTTCAAAGTAAATGTTGTATTTAATTTCATCGCTATCGCACAGTCCATCTGCATCTGAGTCCGCACCAATTTCGCCGGTATCACAAACTGCAGAATTCAAATTATAGACAAAAAAATCTTTGATTTCATAGGGTTCAGAGTAAACTCCAGTGAGTATTAACTCAGAAAGATCAATAGCCTCTCCTTGTGAGGCATTTTTAAACTTTCCTTTTCCTATTTTTGCCATTTCTTCGAGAAGCACAATTGCATTATTATTATTTTGACGAGTATTGTAATATACAGTGGATAGTTTTACTTCATCCGTAGTTAAGAGCTTAAAGTTTTCGACAGCTTTTATTATATCTTGGGTATTGGATGAATCTGTAGGTTCACCATCTGAGATAAATATAATGTGAAAATTACCAGTTTCAATTTTTTTTGAAGTTGTATGTTCAACATATTTTGAAACTGCAGATTGTCCTAATGCAAGAGCTGAGAGATAGGGGGTGGCATCACCGTCTTTTTCGGATTGAAAATCAGAAAGAGCCATTTCAAAATCCTGAGAATTAGAAAAATTTTGTCCTTCAGATGTGTTTATTAAGTGTTTTGCCTTGGAGCCAGAGAAAACTTCTAGGCCCCAATTCATATAAGGATTAGTTTTATAAATATCAAAAAAACTGCGAATAGCTCCAGTGCGTCTTGTCTTTCCTGGGTCTGTTGAGCTGTTGGATCCAGAAATATCAATAATAAATAAGACATTTAGATAGCGTCCAAATTCCTTTGGTGGTCTAACGCAAAATAAAGCTTCGGGGCTCAATGAAAGAGTCTGAACTTCTCCTTCGACTAATTTAACATTAGAACAGCCCATTAAAAATAATTGAGCAAAAATAATATATACTATAAATGCTTTGTGTAGCTGAACTGAATGCATAGCCCCTCCCCACTTAAGAAAAGAAGCAAAAGTTGTTCCAGGTATCGAGTTGGTTATAAATTCGAGTTGAACTTTACAGTCCTGTATATAGATTTTTGACAGTTTCCAAAATAAAAGGAGCTAGGATCTTAATATTATTATTGATTTCTAAATTTTAATGAGAAGATTATGTGTGATCAATTGTATATTGTTTAAGCGTACTAAATTGATACAGTTCAAGAAAGAAGAGAAAATTCTTAAACACTTTAGCTAAGTTTATAAGGGATGGATTGCCAAGACAATGTGATTATCTTGAAGGGCCTGATTCACTAGGGCTTTTCCTATCCCCCTAGATGCTCCAGTGATAACAATGCATTTTTGATCAATGTTTCTAATTGGCATAAATCCACTCCTTTTTCATTTAATTTATGGGTTGGGTCCCAAGTTGCGGCTATAAATGTAGCGCCAAGTTTATCAGCAGTCATTTTGTCGACGGGGGAATCGCCTATGAGTAAAATTCTTTTTGGGTCTTGACCATCTGTCAAAGAGTAAACGCCCAAAGGATCGGGTTTTGCAATGGGGCTCTGGAAATGACTAATACGCCTGAAAACCTGGTCCATTTTTTCATTTTTAAGTATAAGCTCCGTTGTGGCAAGATCTCGTGCTGTCCAAATATATTGTTCAATTTTTGGATTTTTATTCAGGTTTAGAATCAGCTTTTTAATTTTTTCATGAACTAAAACATCTGTTTTTAGATGCTGTTGATAGAATATTTTTAAAAAATCAGTCCATTGAGATTTTGGCAGGTTGTAATTTTGAAACAGTTCTGGAAATGTAGATCTCATTTTGGATTTAAAATCATCTTCTTTGAGATTTGTATTTAAAAGGATTTCTAAGGATGATTTTATGATTCTATATGTGTCCCTGCCATCTAAGATTGTCCCATCAAAATCCCATACAAGAGTGATTTTAGATTCAAGTTCAATAACTCTTTCTAAGGAATGGGTGTGAAATTTAAGATTTGTTGTCGGTAATTTTAAAATTAATTCAGGATTGAATTTCTGATTCAGGCGTGACGTTTCAAACTTAAGCTCGGGAAATTGGTTTATAAATAAAGTAAAATCCTCATCGAGTAGAGCCTCGGCGTGTTCAAAGCCATTGGGGTAGTTGGAGCCTTCTTTGGGGGCCGGGCACTCTATAACTCTTATGCTTTGTTTTTTATAAACTATAGGTTTATCCAGTTTATAAGTGGCAATAGGTCGACCATTCACTAAGGTTTCTGTTAGAAGGACACCTAATGTAGAAAGTGTTTTTTTTGTTTTTACATAATGGATTTCATTATCTACACGCCAACAGAGGTGGTCTAACGTGAATCGATCCAAATCGATGTTGAGTTCTTTTGATTCCTCATAAAGTCTAGTTAAAAATATTTTGGCTTCTTTGTAAAATTCATCAATTGTTATCATGATTCAATATATACTCTAAATTAATGTTTAATAAAATCATATTAATATGTTATTATAAGTTAGAATGATTAACTTATATCACTTGAAGTATTTTTACGATGCCTGCCGCTATTCGTCCTTGACCCAATCGGCCCAGGAAAACTGGGTGGGACGCTCGGCTGTGAGTCAAGCCATAATGAATTTAGAAAAACAAGTA
>DAIRER010000208.1:0-1626 GCA_036795495.1 Pseudobdellovibrionaceae bacterium
TGAAAATCTAGATTCTTTTAAAGAAAAAATTCTAAGAACAGAGGTCATAAAGGGCATTTCTCCATACCAACAGACATGATCTCTCCACTTTAAAGAAAAGGGTTCACCATTGACTTTAATTACATTAAATACCACTGGCTGAATGGGAACTTCAGCGATAGCCGCCGAAGATAAAAGAGTTCTTTTAAATGGTAGAATTTGTTCGGCATTGCTCGATGTGGCCTCAGGATAAAGTACGACTTGATATCCAGATTTTAAAAAATAAATCATCTCTTCTAATTCTTTATGGATATTCGATCGATTTTTTCGATCTACATACAAACACCCTCCAAAATCTGTAAGTAAACCTAAAAAAGGAGTCTCTCGCATTTCTAAAGATGTTACAAAAAACATCGGAAATAGTGAATTGGAAACTAACACATCTAAAAATCCAATATGATTAGATACATATAAAAAGGGTGTGTGAATTTTTGGAATGGTTCCAACATGTTTAACCTTTACACCCATAGCTTTTATCATCCACCGAGAACATCTTGTTGCATTTCTAGAATAGGCAAATCTTTTTTTCTCAGAGTCTTTAACAAAAAAGTAAATTACAAATGAGATTAAAAAGAAAACCGAAAGCAAAACAAGAAAGATAACGGTCTTATAGGTAATCCTAGAAAAAAAAGTGAGCATATCTTCTTGGGTATTTTTTTTCTTTATTTGAGGTGGTTTTTTCATTTATTTTCCAAAATTATATTTCTAATTTAAAATTCAAAAATAAGTTTATCGAAAAAAGCTCTGACTTTATCTTCAGCTTTTGATCCATTATAGATTAAAGAAAAAGTTGTGACTTTTCCATCAATATCTCCCGCATACCCAGCCAATGAAACCACGCCATCTAATGAACCCGTTTTAGCTCTAATCCATCCTTGATTTTTTACGTCTACAAAACGAGACTTCATAGTCCCTTCCAATCCACCGATGGCCAAGGATCCAAGAAACTCAGGCTGTACTGAAATATTCTTTCTAAGGAAATTTAAAATTTTCCAGAGAGCATAAGAAGACAAACGATTTTCACGACTTAAACCCGAGGGGTTCATAATATGAAATTCTTTTTCAGGTAATTCCATTTTCTTTAAATGGTCGTTCACAATATCCATTCCCTCTTTCAATGTTCCTGGAGTGCTATGTAGAGCTGCAATATTTTTAACTAACATCTCTGCAACAAAGTTATTAGACCAAACATTCATATCTTCTAAAATCTGTTCAATGGGTTTACTTTGCGCTTCGGCCAAAACAACCATGTCTTTAGACGCTTTTCCCGTTTTAATTTCACCCTTAACAATCACCCCACGTTGAGTTAAAAATGATTTTAAATTATATCCCGACCATAAATCAGGTTGTGTTATGTTTCGGTGAATTTTTCTTTCTCGATAATTTTCACCTAAATGACCATCAATTATAATAACGTCACCAGGAAATTGGGCCGACTCAACCCTAGAGGCTATCAACTTATCTTCGGCACCCCTTGAAGTCTGAGATTTATTTACTAATCGAATGTACTCATTTTCAGGATCAATATAAACTAAATTTGATTTTCCATTTTTTGTGGGTCGTACAAAAATATTTACAGAGTTCCAG
>DAIRER010000208.1:1636-4539 GCA_036795495.1 Pseudobdellovibrionaceae bacterium
CGCATCATAAGCATTATCCACACGCTTATCTATTCGAGTCGAATCAAAACGCTGTTGATCAAACAAAGTATCATCAACCAGGATATCACCCTGAATCACCTTAATTCCATTTCGGATAAAAATATTTACAAGATACCACATTTTTTCTGATACAAACGAGGGGTCCCCTCCGCCGACTAAATAAAGATCCCCTTTTAAAACACCCGATTCAATTTTTGCTTCTGACACTAATTTGGTTTTAAAAAGATGGCCTGCCTTAAATTCATTCAAAACCGCCGCAGAAACGGCTAACTTACTGACAGAGGCTGGGATCAGTGGCTGATGCCCGTTTACGTCTATAATAATTTGATCTTTTCCCCCGTCTTCTTTTTGGGAAACAAAAATTGAAACTTCAGATTCTTTTACTCCATGACTCTTCATTAATGTTTTTAAATTGTTTTCAATACTTCCCCAGACAAAGGTCGTGGGATATACTAATAAAAAAAGAAAAATTCCATATTGTTTTACATTTTTAATCATTATGATTTCCTTTAGAACGAATTACAGTTTTATAATTATGAGTATACTGTTTAGAATTTAATAGTTCAATAATCAAAGATCGATTTTTAACTAAAAAGGGAATTTCATGGTAAATAAAAAATTAGATTGGTCTTTAGTGATTCTACCTTTGATTATGGTATGGGTTTTAGATGCAGCAACCAAAAATTGGGCTCTAACAATTCAACAAATTATTTCTTTTGGATTTATCAACCTCACCCTTCATTTAAATCCTGGGGCCATGCTGGGACTGTTTATTGATTTACCTAAAATTTTACGAGTTGTAACACTTTCTACTGGAGGCGCATTTTTATTGTTTGTGTATGCAGCTATTCAATATCTTCTTCCCTCTAGACTACTCCCTTTACGAATTGGGCTTTCTTTTCTAATTGGTGGCATATTAGGAAATGTCACCGATCGGATTCTCTGGGGTCATGTCGTTGATTTTATTTATTTTGGATTTGGAAAATACGCTTCTCCAATTTTTAACTTGGCAGATCTTTTTCAATGGGTCGGCTATGGACTTATCGTTTTTGGAAGCATCAAAGATCGGGATCTTCTTTGGCCCGAATACGACACACGCCAAAGAATCTGGGTTAATTTCACTTTTCAAATTAAATACAGCTTAATGTTGGTCTTTATAGGACTTAGCCTCACTGTCATCTATATGGTTTTTTCTTACACCTATCTAAAAGTTTCATTAATAGAGTTTGTCGGCAACAATCCCTACACTTTAAATAAATTTCTTGTTCCTTTTTTGTACACTTATGGATTGGTTTGTTTGATATTTTGTGGAATTTTATTTTTTCTAGGACGATTTATTTCTCATCGGATAGCTGGTCCTATGTTTGCCTTTGAAAAGTTTTTAACCAATTTGGTCTCTGGCAATCCAACACCTATGCGCTTAAGATCTAAAGATGAATTTCGTCATTTTGAAGACCTAGCTAATGCGGTTTATAAACACTACAAAGAGCTAAAAGAAAATGGTCAATCCCCAGAGCCACCTGCAGATCTCGATTTAAATATTTCTACAATTTTAATAGATGAAAACATTGACAATGAAGAATCAGAAACAGAGCCTCAAAAAAGAACTCAAGAAGAGTAAAATTCTTTCAGATCTAGAAACTCACAGTCGAATAGTTAACCTCAGCTTCAGCAATTTTTTGCAAATAGTATCTTTTATCTTTTTTATCAATAAAACAAAATGCTGATAAATAATCTCCATCCGGATTTCTTACAATCCCCAGAGGGAACACCTGTCGAACTTCTCCTCGATGACTTCCACCATTATATAATAAATCAATAGATATATTTTTCTGAATAGCCTCGATAATATTTTTAATTTTTTGATTGCGAATATTTGAAATTGAGAAATTTTTCCACGTTAGATCCTTCCATTGACTTTTAATTGCAGCCGCTAAAGTAGACCCTAGGGGCATACGATCAAAACACTTAAACACAACATCTAAACAGGCTGAGGCATCATCTAAGGCTCGATGAGCAGTACCACCGACAAGGTTAAGTTCTTTAATCAGGGTTTGTAATTTATGATCTGTGGTTTCAGGTATCCACTTTCTAGACAACAAACTTGTACACAGGGCGGGTTGATCTGGAATATCATAACCTGCCTCTTCAAGTGCGTAGGCCATAAAACCTAAATCAAAAGGGGCATGATGTGCCACTAACACAGAACTTTCGATAAATTTTAAAATCCTTGGCAAGGACTCAACCAACGGGGGCTCTGATTCTAACATTTCATTGGTAATACCATGAATTTTTATGACATTATCGGGAATTGGTTTTTTTGGCTTTGAAAAAACCTGTAAGGTATCTACAACTTTACCGCTGTGCCATTTTACAGCACCAAATTCAACAATTTCACTTCCTATGGGGTATTGACCACTGGTTTCAGTATCAAATGCCACAAAGGTGTAGTTTTTAAGATCTTGATTTAAATCCATGACTTCTATTAACCAAAAATTTTCCTTGTCGCCAAGAGAATTTGCCAAAATAATAAGACCATGATCAAAAAATCTACTCCCTTTTTCATTTTTTTCATATTTTCATGGTTTCCAGTCTTCGGATGGACCCAAACAAAAGAAGGAACCTCTGGATCACCCACCTTTCAAATGAGTGGAAGCGCCTTATTAACAAGCCATTTCATTCATCGAGGAATTTCACAAACGCACACAGATCCTGCTCTTCAAGTTCAGTTTTCTTACAATCTAGGGCCCCAAATTGAATTTGGGCTCTGGGGATCCAATGTCCGCTTCTATAATTCTGATGAACATTTGAATTTGCAGTTTTTTGGAGGTGCTAAAGTTGATTTTTCTCCAAATGCACAATTTAACCTACGTTATGTACTC
>DAIRER010000209.1:0-4538 GCA_036795495.1 Pseudobdellovibrionaceae bacterium
TTCTGGAATTTTAGTCATATCTAAAAGCTCAACCGCTTTTTTAAAAGCCTCATGATGACTCATCCCTCTATGAACTCTCAACGTTTCAGAGATTTGATCTCCTATAGTCATTGTGGGATTTAATGAAGTCATTGGATCTTGAAAAATCATTCCTATTTCATTTCCACGAATTTGATTGATTTCATTCGTAGAAACGCCGATCAACTCTTTTCCATTCAGTTTTGCCGAACCTTGAGTGATTCGGCCCGGAGGCATGGGTATCAAACCCATAAGAGCTTGAACCGTGACTGACTTTCCACAACCACTTTCACCCACGATAGCCAGTGTCTTTCCCTTTTCAACACTAAAGTTCACTCCGCGAACGGCATGAACTTTGCCCCCATAGGTATCAAATTCAACATGCAAATTTTTTACATCTAAAATTATATTTTGACTCATTCTCTAGACCTCAACCTTGCGTCCATGGCATCCCGAAGTCCATCCCCAAGCAAATTAAATGCTAATACAGAGATACTAATTAAAGCAGCGGGAAATAAAAGTTCGTGGGGATGATTTAAAATTGTTTTTACACCTTCATTACACATGGAACCCCAAGACGGCGTCGGCGGAACAACACCCATTCCGATAAAAGACAAAAAGGCCTCTGTAAAAATGGAGCTGGGAATAGCAAAAGTCAAGGTCACTAAAAGTACACCCATCGTATTGGGAATTAAATGTTTTACAAGTAAATAAAATGGACCAGCCCCCATAAGTTTTGAAGCTTGAATATAACCCTCTTCTCGCAATTTTAAAATTTCACCGCGAACAAGGCGAGCTGTCCCTGGCCAAGAAAGAATAACCAGAGCAATAAGCATCGGGATGATCCCACTTTCTCCAGGCCCTATTCCAAAAGCAATTTTAAATAAAATCATAAATAACAAAAAGGGAAGGGCCATAACAAAATCTGCAAATCGCATTAAATAACTATCCAGTCTTCCGCCAATAAAACCCGCAAGACCTCCATAAAAAGCCCCAAATAAAACAAAAAGCAATGGTGCAATAATTCCTACAAATAAGGAGACGCGCGCCCCAAACATCAATCGAGAGAGCATATCTCTCCCTAAATAATCAGTCCCCATAGGATGGCCCAAAAGTTTTAATTCTTGACCCAACTGAGCCTCAGGATTGATAATTTGAGCTTCCTCAAGGGATATGGATTCTTTAACAGAAACTTTTAATGATATAAATTTAGAAGATTCATCCACTCCGTCCGTAGGTACAACACTGTACCAATAATCCATCGGCTCCACTTTTAATTGGTCTTCATAACTTAAACGGTTTCCACCATCAACGACCCCCAAGGGGGCTCCAAAATTTCCATTTACGGGATCTACTTCGCTACGGTAAATAGCATAAGCAGAAGCCCCAGGAACATAGGCCCATTCAAAACGCACACCCTCAGTCGTTGGCTTTGACATTTCACGAATGAACGCAGGCGCCTCTAGCTGATCATATAAAACCTCTGTGTCCGGCTTCTCTGGTAAAGTGGAGTCAACTTTTTCTTCATAGGGCTCGGGAGAGGTTACAACTACCGAACGTGTCCAACTTGGACCTTGAGAAATATAACTTAAATTTTGTCGAGACGGATCCACGGTCCATAAAAAAGGTCCAACGATTGTAAAAAAAAGTAAAAATAATATAATATAAAAACTAAAAATCGATTTTTTATTTTTTTTAAGTCGACCCCAGGCATCTTGCCAAAAAGAAAGTGAAGGCCGAGAGAGTTGATGAACTACGGATTTTTTTTGAACTAAATTAAAATCACTTTTTTTAAAATCCATTTTATTTACTCACTCGAATGCGGGGGTCAATAAATCCATAAATTAAATCAACGGCAATCACCATCATCACAAGAAAAGCTCCATAAAAAACTGTGAGGCCCATAATCACAGTATAATCCAATTGATTTACCGCCTGCACAAAATATCGACCCAATCCAGGAACGGCGAAAATAAGTTCCACTACAAATCCCCCCGTGGTTATCGCCGCAATGGCAGGTCCTAAAATAGTAATCACTGGTAAAATTGCATTTCTTAATTGGTGTAAAAAGAAAATTCTTAAAGGAGATAAACCCTTAGATTTAGCCGTTCGAATGTAGTCCATATTGACGACTTCAAGCATACTCGACCGCATAAGACGCGTCAGATAGGCCATAGTACCAATACCAAGAGCAAAGGCTGGCATCAAAATATGTTTGAACTCACCCCACCCCGCCACTGGCAAAATAGAAATACCAAATTTTTCGTTGATAAAAATCACTAGAAGTTGACCCATGGTCGCAAAAACAAAACTAGGAACTGAAATACCTAAAATAACGAGCAACATCACCACGTGATCCGGCCATCGATTTCGACTGAGGGCTGTGATGGCCCCAAAAATGATTCCACCGATTGTAGCTATAAAAATTGAGACCAATCCCAACAGTGCTGAAATCGGAAAATGTTTTTGAATAATATCATTCACACTTCTGTTTTCTTGCGCAAAGGAAATTCCAAAATCGCCCTGTACAATATTTTTTAAATAGATAAAATATTGTACATAAACAGGCTTATCTAATCCATATTGAATTTCTAGGTTTTTTCTAATTTCTGCATTTATAGCTTTACCCTTGAGAAGGGGATCTCCAGGCACCATATGCATAGCTACAAAAGTCGCTGTAGCTATAAAATAAATCGTCAAAATCCCTGATACAATTCGCTTAAGAATATAACTTTTCATTGGGGCATTCTATTCTACGATGTCCGCGTAAGTATAATTAGGATCAGCTCCAATAACGGAACGAACAAGGCCTTTAAGTCGCGGTGAAACCACGTAGACCTCTCCGGATTCATACTGAGGTAAAATAGGAAGATCTTTTAAAATTAGTTCCTGTGCCTTACCCATGGCATCCATTCGCTTTTTTGGGTCTGTTGTTCCCTGGGCTACTTTTATCAAACGATCATACTCTTCACTTTTATATCGACCTCGGTTATTTAGATTCCAAGACGTAAACAAATCAGCAAAAGTCAATGGATCATTGTAATCTGGACCCCAACCGGCGGCAACTATATCAAACTCGCCACTGTTCATCTTTGCTAAACGCTGTTTGAAAGTTTGTTTATCAATCTTGATTTTAATATTTAAAGTTTCAGCTAAAAGATTTTGAATATATTCAGACTGTTTCGTAGAAGTTGGACTATCTCCCGTTAAATATACAAGATCAGGGATTTCCTTTAACTTGAGTTCTTTTTTAGCCAACTCAAGATGTTTTTTAGCTTCGGGAATATTTTTTTTCCAAGGTTTAACCGGGTACTCTTTCCTAAAGTTTGTTTTAACTCCCATCAACCACTCTGGAAACAGCGAGTAGCCTGGCAAATTTCCAGGAGTTGCTAAGATTCGATCTACCAGTTCTTTAGGATCATAGACCAACTGTATCGCTTTTCGCAGATTTTTATTTCCAGTCACTCGTCCTTTTTGGTGATTAAATTCCAAGTAAAAGACACTCCCGGCTGAAAAAGACTTCACTTTAAAATTATTTTTAATCGCATTACTCATAGTTTCAGAATCTAATGTTACAAAGTCTGTTTTTTTGTCTTTAAATAAATTAAATCGGGTGTTGGTGTCTGAGGTGATATAGGGTGCATCAATCATATTAATTTTAATAGCTGAAGCATTCCAATATTTTTCATTTTTTTCCATTCTTAATGAAGCTCCATGGACCCAAGATGTCAGCTTAAAAGGTCCATTAAAAATCATTTTATCTGCATCCGCAAAATATTTACCTTGAGTGGAATTGTAAAAATCCTCTCGAATGGGTAGGTAAATTCCAAAGGGCATCAGACTTAAAAAATAGCCACAGGGCTTTTCAAATTCCACTTTTAAAGTAAATTCATCCACGGCCGTAACACCTAATTCACTGGTATTTAGTTTTCCGGCATTGATTTTTTCTGCATTCTTTATAGGGTACATTAAAAATGCGTATTCTGATGCTGTTTTTGGGTCTACAGCTGTACGCCATGCAAAAACAAAATCCACAGCACGCACGGGACGCCCATCACTCCATTGAGCATTTTTTCTTAAATTGAAAGTGGCATTTTTTTCTGTAAGCTCCCACTTCTCAGCGACTCCCGGAGCAAGACCTCCTTTTTTGTCGTATTTAAGAAGACCTTCCATAATATGACCTAATACAAAAAAGCTCACTTGATCTGTAGATTTTGAGCTATTTAAATTGGGTGGTTCTTCAGCTAAAGCAATACGAATCACTTTAGACGTCGCTGCAGAACTGAATAATGAAAAGGTCATTATTAAAAATGAGCTAAAGAGAATTGAAAAAAACTTTAAATTAAATCTAGATGAACTCCACATATTAAATCCCTCCCAAGAGTATAAGCGTTATAAGCGCTGGAGAGATCAGGAGCAAGTTTTTTTTGGCCTTTCGATTAAAGTACCTTTTGACTTATTTTATTTTGAGAAAAAAATCTGCTGTATTAACATGGAGCTGCCAAGTAAGAGGACAAAAA
>DAIRER010000210.1:0-4537 GCA_036795495.1 Pseudobdellovibrionaceae bacterium
GTTATTAAAGAAACATTACCGCCTGGAGAAACTATTTTAACCTATCCACTTATGGGAAAGGCTCGACGCGGGGGAAATATAATTCTAATAGATAATAAGCTTAATTATGAGGTTGGAATTGTTGATCCTAAAGAGTCTCGATTTTCACTTGTTTATGAAACGGGTAAAACGAGGGATTTAAAAAATAAGCTCAAGGCAGCTTGGATTTATACAAAAACAGCAGGTACACAAACAGCCACAAATTTTGGACCTGAATTTACAAAACTCTTTTTGGCGGGGTATTATCCAATTGCCTACGAGTTGGCGACAGCATATCACAAAGGGCCATTGGCACTAAAAGAACAATTAGATTCATTAGCTCATCCCATTGGCTATGTCGGTCTTGCCAGTTTTATGGTGGCCAATAGAATCACGACTAGTGTTTTGAATGACATGAAATTTAAAGAAATTCCTATAAGTATTCAGTTCAAAATTCAGGATGCGATCAAAAACTCGCCCCGACCCTTCGGAACAAACTTTAAGGACTACAGAACAGACTTTAATCCTATAACTAAACGAAAAATCGTAGATTTTTTGCCAATCAATATGATGGGAATGGCAGTGGGAATGTTTGCAAACCATGTTGTGTCTGATACTTACAACGCACTTAAGACGTGTTTTTTTAGACCTCCATTAGACAAAAATAATCCACAACAAGCATTACTCCAAGAACAGCAACAGGACGAGGCCTGTGATTCCGTGATCGAAGAGATCACATTTGAAAGTTACTCATCTACAATTGTATCTCTTTTGGCCTCTGCTGGCATTGCTGGTGCGGCTATGGAAACAGCGTCTATTGCTGCTGATAAGGCGGTGGGTGCTGCTCATCGTGCTTTTATAGGAAACCCAAACTACACTAAAACATTATTTTTGGGTGGCACGATTTTGTCTCGCTTAAATCAGGCTGGTGGCATTGCTCTTGGTTTTAGGTGGACATATAAAAAACTTTTAAAAGGCCTTACGGGAATGGGGCTCTTTTTCATGGTGGATTCATGGATTAATGAACCCATTAGAGACACCATTGGAAATTTTATAAGATCCAAACAAGATTTTGTTGATTTAGAATCTGCCATATTGCCTAAAATTGACGACATTCAAGTGGCAGTGAAGCAAAAAGAACTTAAGCTCCCACAAACAATAAACTTAAAGGATAAACTTTCAGAGTTAGCTAAGGCCATGAAGATGTGGAGAAAGTTTAAATTAGGGTCGATTCAGCATTCACATGCCCAGTGGATTGCAAAGACAGAAAACGTGCGATTACTGTCTAATTTGACTGAAGATTTTTATAAAAATTTTCTATATGATCTATATGTTCAGCAGAAAAAAAGAGAAATAAAGAAAAATCCTAAAAATTTTTCAGATCTTGATCAAGAAATGGCAAATCAAAAGTTGACCTTACTAGATCAAAAATTTTCATTTTTTGGTTTATTGCCGTTTAATGTTTTTTTAAAAGATAATTCATCAGTGCTAAGATATTTAAATCCAAACAAACTAGAGGGCAGAAATTTATTTGATCTTTATTCGCAAAGTATAGAAAACTCATCAACTTTTTTTAATGATGAATGGAGCCCTCGTTGGATAGAGAAATATCAATACAATGTGTTGTTTGATGCCTCTCATGTTTTAGAGCTGCGGTCTTTGGCCATGCCACCAGGCTCTAAGGCCCGCAAAATATTAGCAGAATTTGCCTTGGCGCTTTCAAAAAATTCCTGGTCTCGATCGGGAATTGAAAAAACAAAATATGATATCTCCGTAGAAAAATTCATTAGATATGTTAATGGTCTAGAACAATATCATTATTCTTCTGGAGATGCGCCAACTGACGCCTTTTTAATTCATTTATATAAACAGATTGGACGGCCTCAGATTCTTGACAAATTTGGTATGGCTTTTTCTCCAGTATATTTTCATAACACAAAAAAGCTGAAAGAATTTTCGACTTCTCAAATTAAAATTTGGAGTGGCCTATTGAAAGATCTTAAAAATTCACGCATTACTGACTTTTTAATTTACAGTATGGCCTGTGGGCCCAATGTAAATGAAAAAGTTGACCAATTTATTAGCCGTCCAACGATGTTTGGATACGATGTTTTATATGACTCATTTAATCCGCCTCGTATAGTTGGTGAAGGTGTTACTTTTGATATTTGTTTAGACGATCAACATAAATCGAGTGAACGATTAAAATTACCACAAATATTATATGAAATGTATTCGGGCAAAATTAAAGCCCAATACTCTAGCGGTAAGATTCTTGAATTTGATGGAATCTATTCAGCCATTATTCAAAACTTAAGATCTGATATTTTAAATTATGTGAATTATAAATCCACGAGAATTGAGAGTTTTGATATATGGAGCTATAATAGATTTGATATTTGGTGGACTCAATTTACAAAAACTAAATTGGATATCATTCAATCAGACTATAAAAAAGAGTATGGTAAGCTGGCGAACATGTTTTTAGATAATTTGTATGAACCTAATAAAATAAGTGACTTCTCTGCTGGACGTTATGTTTCGCATGGTTATCTTCGTGCTCTTTATCAAGAGATCCGTTTTTATGGCTATATTTTAGGTCTTGAGGCTTCTCAAAATTGGAAATCTGAATTTATGAAAGATTTTAAACATGCTCGGTCTCTATTTGGTGACTTTGCAACTTCTGGATTAAGTTCAAAGTCAGAAAATGTTTTCAATTTTCAAGCGCAAATTGAGCAAGTTATTTATCTGATAGATCAATTTTTTACCAAGATCAAAGCAGAACAATACGGACCTGGTAAGTTTAAGATAAAATCAGAAATAACAAATAAAAATTTGAAATTATTTGTCAAACAAATTGAGGTAATTAAAAATGAAATTGACCTACAGTTTAGTAAGAACAAATTAGCAGACAGTGACATTGTTCAGATGTCCAGTCGGCAAATTCAAATAAACTTAAAAGAGATAAAGGAGATTCTTTTAATCCTGAGTATGATGGACTGGGATAAGTGGGAAGAAATTGAGTCAACATTTAAAAAAATGGAAGAGGAATTTAAAATGCCAGGATTGAATGGTGAAATATTTACACAATGATAAATAAGTTAAACAATAGAAAATTGCCAGAGCAGCTTAATTTGTAGTTTATTGTGAGTTTTAAGTGGCATAAAAATTGAAAGTTTGCTAGTACGAGCGTGTCAGTAAATTATTTTAAACAAAATATAATATGAAGGAGAAATTAAATGAAAAAAATATTAAGTACAGTTATAGCCCTGAGCATGGCTCAGATTGCATTAGCAAACAAGCCCGTCGGTCGAGGAGCTAAAGGAATTGAAAACCCTGTTGAAAGATCACGAGAGAGTGTTACTTCAACGATTAAGGCTACTGCAAAAGGAATTCGAACGACCACGATGGATAAATCTGTTTCTGAGGCTCTCTTTGGTAAAAATGAAGAATTGGCAGGTAAGCGGGTTGCAGCAATTGAAGTTTTATCAGAAAAAGACATGGAAATGGCTGCCCATTTAAGAAGTCTGGCGACTTTTGTTCGTGGAGAGCGTGATTCTAATACTATTAAAGTTGCTAGGAATATCACTTTGCAACTCATTGAGGTTTCTTCTAAAAAATCGATAACAAGTCCAGAAGTACAATTTTTAAAAGAATTAACCGCAAACTTTGTGTCTTATAAGGGGGATGTTTCTACAGCACTTAAAGCAACAGATTCTAGGTTTCCTATTAAAAACTTAAGTTTAAATGAGGGACTGAATACGATTCCGGCTTTAACAGAGCGACTTCGAGAGGATTGCAAATAAATTCGAATTCAAAATTAGATTCTAAGAGCGGAAAGCATTTAGAAAATACTCAAAGCCGGACCGTAAAAAGTCCGGCTTTTTTATTGTTTAAATTTTTTTAAAGATTCTTCATCAAAGCCTCATCAGCCCAATAAGGTACAAAAATAGAAAATTTGGCTAAACCAGAGGGCAGAATATCTCTTTACAAGAGGGGATTTTGTCATAGAAAATCTCCCATCAGGAGATTTATGTTAGAATTACTTTTACAGTGGGATGAGGCCGGGCTTAAGTTCGTGAATCAGGTTTTTACAAATTCCTTTTTTGATTGGTTTTTTCCAAACATTACAGATTTACATGACACTTTGTTTTTTAAAGTCATATTGGTTCCTGCTCTTTTATTAACGTTGATATATAAATATAAAAAAAAGGGCCTGGCGCTGTTTTTTATGCTTTTGGTTTCGTTAGGTATTTCTGATGGCCTCGGTAATTATGGTTTTAAGAAAACCTTTCAACGGCCTAGACCACACACAATTACAGAACTTAATATCATTCAACGCTCCCCTTCTGCCGGCTTTAGTTTTATTTCAAATCATTCGACCAATATGTTTAATTTTGCAACTTACTTGTCTGCATTTTTCCCCCAATATAAAATTTTACTTTACTCTATGGCGAGTTTGGTAGCTTATAGCCGCGTATACAATGGAGCTCATTATCCGAGCGATGTTTTTTTGGGG
>DAIRER010000211.1:0-4533 GCA_036795495.1 Pseudobdellovibrionaceae bacterium
TTGAAGAGTATTTTCGCTGTGGCATCTTAGCCCATGGATTTTTACGGGCTCAGTGCGAGAGCTGCCATCTGGAACACTTGGTGGCCTTTAGCTGTAAACGTCGGGGGATTTGCCCCAGCTGTGGAGCCCGGCGTATGAGTGAGACCGCAGCTCACTTAGTGGATTCCGTACTCCCTATGAAAAACATCCGACAGTGGGTCTTAAGCTTTCCCATTCCGATCAGACTGTGCTTAGCGGTGAAGCCCAAGATCATGTCCAAGGCCCTTGAGATAACTCAAGCCGAAATCTCAAAGTATTATCGTAAAAAAGCAGGCTTTTCAAAAGCTCAAGGAAAAACCGGAGCCGTCACCCTGATCCAAAGATTCGGTGGGAGTCTGAATTTAAATGTCCATTTTCATCAACTCTTCATTGATGGCAGCTATGAATTGGGGGAACAAAAAGAACCCATTGGATTTACTCCTGTCCAAGCCCCAAGCAAAAAAGAACTCGATGGGGTTTTATCAAAAATCATTCAACGCCTTGTTCGGTACTTGGAAAATAAAAAGATCCTGATTAAGGATGAGTCCGATCATCTTCAGATATCCCTTCCTGAGGGGGATGGCTTTACAAAGATCCAATCCAGCTCGGTCACCTATCGATTTGCCACAGGCTCCTCGAAAGGCAAAAAGGCCGTCGTATTAAAGAGCTTACCAGAGAGGGATCATACTTCAAAGTCAGGACTTGTGGCCGAGGCTTTTGGGTTTTCATTACATGCCGGATTTGCCACACTTTCTCATGAAAGAGCCAAGCTAGAAAAGATCTGCCGCTACATTGCACGTCCCGCGATCAGTGAAGAGCGTCTTTCCTTAAACTGTCGCGGGGAAGTGGTTTATAAACTCAAAAAAACCTGGGATGATGGAACGACCGCCATTAAATTAACTCAAATAGAGTTAATGGAGCGGCTGGTGGCTTTGGTCCCACGCCCAAGAGTGAACTTAACCCGTTATCATGGAGTCCTGGCTCCGAACTACAAATACAGAAAACAAATTGTCCCACAACAAAAGATCGAGCCTGATTTAAAGATCGTGGAACCAGACTCGGAACCAGACCCCCTGGCCGAAGCTAAATCTAAAGAAAAACAAAATGCAAAAAAAAGAATGAAGTGGGCTCAGCTTTTAAAAAGGGTTTTCAATATTGACATTGAAACCTGCACCAGGTGCGGCGGAAAAGTGAAAATTATTGCTGCCATTGAAGACCCTGCAGTGATCAAGAAAATCTTAGATCATCTGGGAATAAACTCAAGTCCCCCAAAATGGACCTCAGCCAGGGGGCCTCCTGTCGATACACAACCTGAACTTTTTGATGGGGAGCTTTTTCAGGCTTTTCCAGAATATTAATTGCTTACAAAAAAATCAAAATCCCTTGGTTAAAGCCATCTCTCGTTTAAAAACCCTGAATAGCAAGCAATAGGGCTCAAAAAACTCATTAAAAGTTAAGATTTCACAGCAACAACCCAAAATCCTATTGAAAACCGCCAAAAACCATGAGGAAATAATCACAATTGACGGATAGAATACTTTGAATAGGCTCGGTTTAGGGGCATTATTCTTCCTATCCGCCAATAGCATAATTGCCAAAGGTAGTTACTTTAATTTTAAACATTCATACGCTGAAAAAAGTTTTTTTCTTAGCTCTGCGTCGCTAGCTTGTTTGTTTTTTAAATATTCCATGGTATTCATTGGAGGAAACTCAGGTGGCTTTTCTTTTAAATAAGTTTCATAAATATTAGATGACACATTTGCCGAAACGCGACCCAAATAAAAATCAGAATTAACCAAACTTGCTTGCCAGTTTAAATTCCAAAAGCCTGCCACATTCATAGCGATTTTGATTCGTTTTTCCTGCGGTGCTTTCTGCATCCAAGTAAGGAAATTAAGACCATGGCTATGTCCTATTTTGAGGAACTTTAAAACTGTATTCTTATCTTTCCAGTCAGTCGAAATTTCTGCACAACTGAAAGCATTCACAGCAGCTCTAGAGTCATTAATAGGACCAGCCTCATCACCAGTTGCATTTGGTAATTCGACCTTAATTGTATCTTCAGCTAAAACTAGACGATATAAACTAAAGGAGACAAATAAAAGCAAAAAATATTTTTTCATACTTTATATCTTCTGTCGATTCACCCCTGTAGTCAACAGCACAATGAATTTGGGGGTGCTGCCGCAAACAAAAGAGATTTTGATGCAGTAGAAATCATTGCGTCTATCGCGCGTATAAAAAGACGTCCGGACTTTGACCTGGCAGTCGGATCATTTAACGTAAACCCCACCCTATTAAAGAACCCTTGAATACGTGATTTTTGCTACTCGTCCAACTCTTTGTGGTTGAATCAAATCCTGAACTTAAAAAATACTCTTTCCAACGTCATAAGCCTGAAGAAACCGTTCTTTACAAAGTCATTCAAAACAACTGGCTTAGTTTCCAAGCTCAAGTGGAAGAAGATACGGGGCACCCCTTGCCGGATTTCGTGATTAGGGAGTTTGAAGAGTATTTTCGCTGTGGCATCTTAGCCCATGGATTTTTACGGGCTCAGTGTGAGAGCTGCCAGCGGATAGGAAAAATAACGCCCCTAAAGCGAGCTTATTCAAAGTATTCTATCCGTCACTTGTGATTATTTCCTCATGATTTTTGGTGGTTTTCAATAGAATTCTGGGGGATTCTGGATTGTTGCTTTGAAATCTTTGGTAAATCTTAACTATTAATGAGTTTTTTAAGCTCTATTGCTTGCTATTCAGGGTTTTTAAACGAGAGATGGCTTTAACCAAGGGATTTTGATTTTTTTGTAAGCAATTAATATTCTGGAAAAGCCTGAAAAAGCTCCCCATCAAAAAGTTCAGGTTGTGTATCGACAGGAGGCCCCCTGGCTGAGGTCCATTTTGGGGGACTTGAGTTTAACCCGAGATGATCTAAGATTTTCTTGATCACTGGAGGGGCTTCAATGGCAGCAATAATTTTCACTTTTCCGCCGCACCTGGTGCAGGCCTCTATGTCAATATTGAAAACCCTTTTTAAAAGCTGAGCCCTCTTTATTCTTTTTTTTTGATTTTTGTTTTTTATTATGTCATCACTGACCAGCTCAAGATTTGGATCTGTATTTGGATCTATGATTTTTTGTGGCACGATCTGCAAGACCCCGTGGTAACGAGTTTAGTTCACTCTGGGTCGTGGAACCAAAGCCACCGGGTGCTCCATTAATTCCATTTGTGTGAGTCTGATGGCCGTCCTGCCATCATCCCAAGGCGTTTTAAACTTGTAGATCACCTCACCCCTACAGTTTAAGGAAAGCCTTTCTTCTGCGATGGCGGGTCGGGCAATGTACCTAGAAGTTCATGCCGTTTTCCCCGTTAGGTCCTCTCTCATTTCCAAAGGAATGATTTTCAGCCGAGCCAATGGAGAAAATAATTTTAAGGTTCCACTTTTTGATAGTTACTTAAAACGAGTCATTCCTGAATAGTTACAAAATCAACCCCCCACAGCCAAAATATCTGATCGCACTTAAAAGATTTTTAATTAAAAAAGGGGGGCTTGATTATACCCCTACCTGAAATTCAATTTCAAGTAGGGTCCCATATTATTTGAGGGATTTGTTTTGCTTAGCTAATTTAAATTCTGAACGGATACTGTCTATTCCATCAAATTTTTGACCTGTCATAAATTCGCGAACGTCTTGTTGTTCACATTGTTCAATTTGTTTCATTCTTTTTAAGGCTTTTGAGTCATTTGATTTCTGAACGAAGGCCTTAAATAGAAGTCGCTTTGCAACCGTCTGAACAGTTGGGTTTGAAATGGATTTATTTAATGAAAGTTCCTCTTTCAGCTTTAACTCAGAAAGATATTTACTTGGATTCTCCTTTTCTTTTCTACTTTCGCTTTTATATTTAAGATGGAAAACGAGATTGTTATTTTGATCTGTGGTAAGAATAAAACTTGTCCACTTAGCATCTTCTGGAATTTTTTCAACTTTTTCTAGATCTAAAAATAATTTTTCATTTTTAATTTCAATATTTTTAAAACTGCCGGAATAAGCTCCATTCTTGTCTTTATAAAGATAGCCATTCTGAGCCGAAAACTCCTCAAAATTAAGCGCCAGATTACCATAATTTTTGGAAAGTTCTTTTAAATCTACATTTTCCAATGATTTTTCGAATTTCTCTTTACCTATTTTAACTTGCACCCAAAATTCAGGATCAGTGTCTTTTCCATAAAGTTGATATTCTCTTTTTCCATTTATTAAATAGCTTCGGATATTTAAGTTTTCATCTCCCTTTATCATACCTTTTTCCTGTAGAGCCTTGCCATCCAGAACTTGAATATTTTCAAATTTCATTTGTTCCATCACAGTGTCATAACTATACTCTGCTTTAACGCTTCCAAAATCAACGTTACCCTTGATGTCCGCAAAATAAATCAAGCCCGACTGATCTTGAAGTAGGTTATTTAAAATTTCCTTTTCTTCTGTCGAACCCACTTTTTCGGCAAGCGTTTTTAAGT
>DAIRER010000212.1:0-4524 GCA_036795495.1 Pseudobdellovibrionaceae bacterium
AACCCTTTTTCCATTTCTTAAATTTATCGTAACCTTATCATCACGTCAATTCACTCAGGAATTTTTCTTCAAAACAAAAAATTCTATTTTAGCGTTTTATGTTAATTCTGTTCTTATAGAATCTTTGAGATTTAAGCAGGATAAGTCTTGATTCTTTTAAAAATTTCCCTTAAAGGGAGGTGGCCTTATAGGCTTAACTTTTAATGGGGGTTTTATGTTACTTAAAACAATATTTCTTGCTTCCTTGCTTTTTCTTTTAACTTTTGGATCTACTTCGTTTGCGGAGAGAGGTTTAAACAATAATGATTTTATAAATCAAATGAGTGATCCAAATCTGGATAATCGTGTTCGCAATTTAGAAAGATCTGTTCGAATTTTAGATCAACGGATCCAAACACTAGAAGCAATACTCTCACGAAATCCGCCTCCCGCACACCAAGGTCCTAAAGGTGTTTCTTGTATGATTGTTGACTCCGGTTTTAAAAAAACTTTTTACGCAAAAGGAAAATCAATTCTTGAGGCCGAATACAACACAAAGCTAGAATGTCAAAAAACCCTCCATCCCTCAAATTGTCAAAACATTACAAAGTGCTCTGATTTACAAAAATATGAAAATGAAAATGGTTATTTTTGCATTCTAAATGACTCTGGCTTTAAAAAAACGTTTAAAGGTGAAGGCTCTGACCTAGTTGAAGCCGAGGCTAAAGCAAAACAGGCCTGTCAGGCAGAAGTAAATGCAGCGTATTGTGGCCCCGTTGAACCCCGATGTGATAGCTATTAAATCTTTTCCGCAGAAAGTTCGTTCATGGTTTGCCAATAGGTGGAAATATCCATCTGGACCTTGAGGCTTTTTAAAATTGAATAGACCCCTGCTAGTTTTCTATGTAAAAAAATAATTGAATACGGGGGTGGGCTATAAATGAGTTCACGAGTAAGAGCCTTCGCCGCCGTTTGTGATCGTTGCGAGTGTTCGGGATCAGAAAAATCAAAATAAGCAGATCCTGTTTTTTTCACAAAAAAGGGTTTAATCGCAACGGTTAACATTTCTCGAAACGCCGTAAATGCTGCCTCGGATTCACGTGGATCAATTAATCCAAACTCAATGGAATGCTCTTTTAATTTTTTAAAATCATTTTCAGCTGCTAGATTTAAAAGCTGCGTGTAGTTTTTTATAAAATCTCTATTGTATTTTTTTGTTGCCCCAAAATCTAACAAACATAAATTTAAAACCTCCTCTTGAGGATCGATTAAAAAATTGCCCCAATTGGGATCCGTCTGTACTAGGCCCCACTCAAAAAACTCATGAAAATAAAGATCTAAAATGGAACGTCCAAGCTCATGCCGTTGAGATTTACTGATAGAGCTCTCCATCCATGAACGAAGGCTCAATCCTGATTCAAAGCTCATTGCTAGAACTTTTTTTGTTGATAGTTCTTCTATAACATCAGGCACTCGAAACTTTATCAATGCAGAGTTATTTAATCGATGAATATGACTTTGATATATTTTTTGAAAATTGAATTCAATACTATAATCCACTTCTTGATTCAGGATTTTTCGAAATTCCTCAAACAAAGGATCCAGGTTCATTTTTCGACCGGTCATTTGACAAAATGATACGGCCAAGGTCTTTAAAATTTTTAGATCTGAATCAATAGATTCAGCAACACCAGGGTATTGAATTTTTAATACAACTTCTTTGTGATTGTACTTGGCTTTATGAACTTGACCAATACTGGCTACACCTATGGGGCTTTTTGAAATTCCGCGAAGTTGATCTAATTTTTGAGGCGAAAGTTCTGCCTGCAATACAGATTGAATTTCTTCATAAGAGTGCGCTACGGCTGCATTTTGCAACTGACTTAAGACTTCAATGGCTTCGGGCGGAAAATAGCTGTCTAAATCCAGACTGAGCAATTGCCCGGCCTTCATGGCCGCCCCTTTTAGTTGAGATAAACTCTTTGCGATCAAAACGGCTTGATCCAAGCGAGATTGAACATTTCCAGATCCCAGTTCTTTTAATCCCACACGGGCTACTAATTTAGCAAGCTCCAGGGATCGTGCAAATGGTGAAGATTTCATTTATCTAACTCCGATGCTAATTCACAAAGTGATTTGACTTTATTTTATCAATAGAGTCAGAGTCAATTTGTGTTGTGAATTTATTAATTTTTATTCACACTACTAAAATCATAAATAAATATATTATAAATAAAATGGAGATGATGTGAAAATACTTTTAACAGGTGCTACGGGATTAATTGGCAGAAAACTGGTCCTAGCTCTATTAAGAGCAGGACACGAAGTGTTCGCACTCTCTCGGTCTGCCGCTAAACTCCCGGAGCTCCCCGAAGCTCATGTTTTTCCCTGGTCCGATGATCAAATCCCCCCCTCTAAGGCTCTGGCCCATTGTGATGTGATTATTCACTTGGCGGGCGAGGGGATTGCGGATCAACGATGGACAGACGCTCGCAAAAAAAGAATCCAAGATTCTCGCATTAATGGAACAAAAAATCTGGTCAAGGCGATATCCGCACTCCCCCAGGAACAGCGCCCTAAATTATTAATATCGGGTTCAGCCATTGGCTATTATGCACAGTCAGAAAACTCTCAAGATGAAAATTCAAATCCTGGTCAGGACTTTTTAGCGAACCTCTGTATTGAATGGGAAGCCTGCGCCAAAGAGTCAGAACAATATGGACTTCGAACAGTTTTACTGAGAACTGGTTTAGTTCTCGCCAAAGAAGGGGGCGTCTTAAGCAAAACTGGACCCATTGTTTTGGGGAGTGGCCAGCAATGGATGAGCTGGATTCATATTGATGACATGGTTCGTTTTATACTTTTTGCGATTGAAAATAAAAATCTCTCGGGACCATATAATTTAACAGCTCCCCATCCGGTAACCAATAAAGAATTCACAAAAGCAGTTTCTCAATATAGGGGGTTTCCTCTAACTCTCAGAGCTCCCAAATTCGCATTAAATTTAGCTCTTGGGGAACTGGCCGAAGCGGTTCTTTCAAACCAAAGAGTGTTACCCACAAAAACTCTTTCGACAGGATTTCAATATCAATATGCCCAACTGGATCAAGCCTTAAACAACCTGATTGGAAAGCATTGAAACGGGCACATTGATTGATTACAAGTTAAAAATCCACGGGGTTCCTACCCATTGGCAAACCTGTATTCAAGAATGGAATCCAGACTCTTCGTTTATTGATGTTCAGCTTAAGGGTCCTTACCGCAAATGGCATCATGTTCATACTTTTGAGGATGTCACAGGGGGGACATTGATCACAGACGAGGTGACTTTTGAAATCCCGGGTTGGATCTTTGGAAAAGCGCTTCTCCCTTTGATAAAAAATGATATTCAGAATATCTTTAAATACCGTCAGAAAAAAATTAAAGAGCTATTTTCCACAACTTGAGTTTTTTCTTGGAATTGATAGTATCAATTAATGACAACTCCACCCTATGTGATTGTGCGGTAGGCATTTTGAGCGTTTTCGTAATATTCTTTATTCTTTTCCAGACAACCAGGAAATATCATGGCACCTTCATTGTTTGGACCTTTTAACTTCCCTTGAGTTTTAGCCAGACATACTTTTGCTTTTTTACGCCATTGTGAGGTAAGTGTGGGATCAATTTTTTGAGCATGATTGCTTCGAGTGTCATTATAAAACTGTAAATTAAAAACCAATTCAAAGGATCCATCTAGCAGATAAATTAGAATAAGATACATGAGCATATTTGAACTCACGGTGCTTTAAAGTTAAAGAAAACCTAATCACTAGACTTTAGTACCACTCATTTCTTTTTTAAATATTCCGATACAATACCCCGAAGATCTATAAATTTTGGCGTAAAGCTTGCACTATTTTGCATTAGGGGAGGGAAACTCAATGGTTTTCAATACAAAGTACAAACAATATACAACTGTCTATTTTTTTAATATCCTGTCTATCTTTTTGATAGCATCACCTCAAATCAGTCATGCTCAAAAGGTTGAATGGTTATGCAATACACAAAGTTGCCATACCCCCAGTTCATTTAAAAATTCAAACACAAACGGATATTTCAAATGCTATTCCAAGGACTCTTCAATATGTCTAAAAGACTATGTTGACCAACAAAAAAGGCTGAATTTGAACAGTTGGACAAAAGGCTCAAATGGAACTGGATCAACAGTTCAGCCAATACCGGCCGAAGTAAACACAAGATCTATCAAAGCGCCAGCGCAGGGAGCGACAGCAAAAAGTCAGAACAAACCAATTACTCAACAACCTTCAGTACAAAATACCAATAGTGACGTTCAATCTAAACCTAGCCATCCACCTACTGATCCCAATAAACAAAAACTCTTAGAGGAAAATCTAAAAGCAACTGCATCTGCAGCTGATAAAGCATCGGAAATAGCGACAGAATTTGCTAAAAAGGCAGAAAGCGTAAAAAATGAAACAAATGCCACTGGACAACAAAAAAATGAAGCTAAAAAACAAGCAGATGAATCAGAAAATAATGCAAAAA
>DAIRER010000213.1:0-4498 GCA_036795495.1 Pseudobdellovibrionaceae bacterium
GAATCTATAGTTTTTTTCAACACCTCAGGAAGCATCACCATCCCATCGCCCCCACCATAGGGGCGATCGTCCACGGACTTATGATTATCCGTTGTAAACTGACGAGGATTTGTTGTCTGAACCTGAAGTAGCTTCTTTTCTAGGGCCTGACCTAAAACCCCGAAACGCAAAGCCCCTTCGATCATTTCTGGAAAAAGAGTCACGACATTAATTTCAATCATTGATCTCTAATAACCCAGAGGGAAGAGTAAGATATATCTCTTTTTTATCAAAATTGATTTCCTGCACAAAATCTTTCACAAAAGGAATCTCACTGATTTTTCCATCCCCGCGGCGAACAACTAAAAGATCTTGAATTCCATTACTTGAAAAGGACTCGATAGAACCGATACATTTTTTAGAAGCCGACAGGCTTTGTTCAACTTCAAAAACAGAAAAGCCCTGTATCTCAGCTAAAAAAATGGATTCTCCTTTTTGAGATTTCAATAAAGACGAATCTATACAAAAATTTTTACCTTTAAGAAGTTCAGACTGGTTTCTCGTATCAATACCCTCACAATGAACGACGATGCCATCTTTGTGAGGACGAACCATTTTAACCACTAATAAATCAGGGTCCTCCGACTCTAGGGATCCTTCTTTTAAGGAAAAAACTTTTAATTTTTTTATCCAAGAAATATCACCAGAAAAAACAATGATATAAAGATCACCTTTGATTCCAAAGGCGTCTTTAATTTTTCCAATTTTTTGATATTTCTTCAATGGATTGAACTTAGATTGTAGAGTTATTCGATGATATCAAGATGATATCTTTTATTGAGCTTGGTCCCAGCGGCACGAATAATCGTTCTCATTGCGGCAGCTGTTTTTCCCTGCTTTCCTATCACTTTTCCAAGATCCTCTTTATCAACCTTTAAAGCCAATAAAGTGGTCTGAGGCCCTGGGATTTCATCAACCTCAACATGATCAGGATGATCGACGAGAGATTTAGCCATAAATTCAACAAGTTCTTTCAAGCTTTCCATTCCTATAACCCCCAGTTAAGAGTTCCCACTATTGTACTTTTTTACCCTTATTTAACTCTAAGTTAAAAAGAGTTCTTTGTTCAATCACTTAGATTTAGGTTCTAGACAATTGTCTGGAGTTTTCTAACAACGGAACGTACACGATCTGTCGGTTGTGCACCTTTTTTTACCCAACTGTTGTATTTGTCCATATCTAAAACGATGGGTTTTTCAGTTCCGCCAGGTTTTGAATTGTAATACCCAATAACCTCTAAAAACTTACCTTTTACAAATTTTCGTGAATCAGCCACTGTAATTCTATACTTAGACTCACCTTTAATACCAATTTTACTTAATCTAATAACAACTGCCATGAAATTACCTCTTTTTTCTTATATCAAAGTAGAACTAGATATATGTATTTTACTTAAAAAACAAGCCCCTTTTCATTATTCCACTCATCATTTTTTGGGTTTGCTCAAACTGTTTAATCAATCGATTCACATCTTGAACCTGAGTGCCACTCCCCTGAGCAATACGAATGCGCCGTGATGCGTTTAGAATTTTATGATTTCGACGTTCTTTTAATGTCATCGAGTGAATAATGGCCTCAATTTTTTTCATTTCAGCATCAGGAGGTGCCATCTGTTTCATTTGTTTTGAAATATCACCCATCCCAGGTAAAAATTTAAGTAAACTTTCAATTCCACCTAATTTTTTAAGTTGTTGAATTTGCGAAAGAAAATCATTTAATGAAAATTGATTTTTCATCATTTTTTCAACAGAGGCCTGAGCCTGTTGATCATCAATCACTTCTTTGGCTTTTTCGACTAAGGAGAGCACATCCCCCATATCCAAAATTCGACCGGCCAAACGATCGGGATGAAAAAGCTCTAGGGCCGCAACTTTTTCGCCTATACCTAAAAACTTTATAGGAACACCTATCACTTCACGAATGCTCAACGCGGCCCCGCCACGAGCATCTCCATCTACTTTCGTGAGAATCAAACCTGTTAAACCCACTTTTTGATGAAAACCCTGTGCCACCTCTACAGATTGTTGACCCAACATGGCATCTGCCACGAGCAGTATTTCTTGAGGATCCACCATGGACTTAATGTCAGTAAGCTCCGCCATTAATTGATCATCGATCTGCATCCTGCCGGCTGTATCGATAATCAAAACTTCAATCATATTGTCTTTAGCCCAAACCAAAGCCTCTTCTAGAATTTGTTTCGGTTTTTGCTGAGGTGTTCCTGCAAAATAAGGAATGTTATTCTGTTTTGCCAATGTCACTAATTGATCCATCGCTGCGGGACGATAAATATCAACGGAAACCATTCCTGGCTTTCGATTTAATTTATTTCGAATATAGAGTGCTAACTTTGCCGATGTTGTTGTTTTACCAGCCCCTTGCAAACCCGCCAATAAAATCACATTCCTGTCTTTTTTTAGGTGAAGCTCTGGACTGCCTCCACCAAGAATAGACACTAATTCATCATGAACAATTTTAACAAACATCTGACCTGGATTGATGTCTTTTAAAACTTCGACACCCAATGCTTTGATTTTAACCCTATCAATGAAAGCTTTAACAACTTTAAAATTCACATCGGCCTCGAGGAGACTCAGTCGAATCTCCTTAATGGCCTCCTCGATATTACTTTCAGTAATTCGAGCCTGTCCTTTTAACTTTTTTATGGAACCGAGAATCCGGTCCGACAAATTTTCAAACACTCAGTCTTGATAACGCGGAACTTTTATAGGGTCAAGAGATTCGGTCAATGGCGACGCTCACGAATCCTGCAAACTACCACAGTGAGCACATTTTTTAGCCATAAGGGGTATCACAGAAAGGCACTGAGAACAGGATTTTGTGGATGGAGCCACAGACTCTACTTTTTTGACTTTATTCGCAAGCCTCACAATCATAAATATTGCAAAACCAACAATAATAAAATCAAGCACAGCTTGTAAAAAGTTACCATACATCAAAAGGGGAGCCGATGCCTTTTTTGCCAACTCTAAACTCTCATAAGAGTTAAAATCTAAGGAAATATACAAGTGTGAAAAATTAATTTTTCCAGCAAACAAACCCACCAAAGGCATTATAATATCTCCGACCAAAGAGGATACAATTTTTCCAAAGGCGGCACCCACAATAATACCCACAGCCAAATCTAAAACATTTCCCTTAGATAAAAACTCTTTAAATTCTTTCAACATAACTTTTTCCTTTCAAAATAATTATTTTAGTATTAATAAAAAATAAATTTCCACTACCAACGCTGAAACGATCCTTTTTTTAAACTAAAGAGAGCAATAAAATAAAAAACAAGTAATCCCAATATTGAAACTACCATCGCACGAAATACGTTTACATCACTATAACCCAAAATGCCAAAACGCATTCCATTAATCATATAAAGCAAAGGATTAAATAATGAAACAGACCGCCAGAATGAACTTAAATGATCTATCGAGATAAAAACACCACCCAAGTAGGTTAAAGGTAATAAGATAAATGTAGAAAACGCACTGATTTGATCAAAGGACTTTGTTAGAAAACCAACAGTAATACCAATCATACTAAATAAAAGCCCCGCAACAATAACGAAAAAAAATAAATAGAACGGATGCTGAACAACCAACCACTCCCCTTTTTCTAGATATATAAATAAATTACCTGCAATAAAAGATATAAAAGCCACTAAAGCACCACGAATCAGCCCGCCTAAACTCATCGCCCATAAAATTTCTTGATGAGTTATAGGAGCGACTCTTAAATCTTCAAGATCTCCAGAAAATTTTGCAGCAATAATAGAAGAAGAACTATTCTGAAAAGCATTGTTCATTAAACCCATCATCATGAGTCCTGGAATGAGAAACGCTAAATAACTTTGATTTTCATAGGATGAAATCTGAGAACCTAAAGAAACTCCAAAGATTAAAAGATATAAAAAGGAACTCATCAAAGGTGTTACAACAGTTTGAACTATAACCTTTAAAAATCGCGCTAATTCACGATGCAAAAGTGTTAAAAAAGGTATCATGTTTTAAGAGTCTCCATTTTTTGATTTTTTAAAACTCTTAAGAAAGCCTCTTCAAGTGTCCCTTCTTGAATTTGCATGTCCAAAAGTTCTTCTGAAGGCACATGAAGTTCTTTTAAAAAATCACCAATACTTTTATTCGAAGGACACCAAAATGTAAATGCTGAACCTTCTTGATGAAGAAGATATTCACTTTTTTCTTTAAGATCGGATCTTAACTTTAATATGATTTTTTTTTGGGTAAATCTTTTTACGACTTCTTCTGTTGGACCTTCACAGGCAATCATACCTTTGTTAATAATTGCGACACGGTCACACAGCTTTTCAGCTTCTTCCAAATAATGTGTTGTCAATAGAATGGCTTTACCTTCGTTTTTTAGTTTTCGAACCAAATTCCAAAGATTTTCACGAAGCTCAATATCGACTCCCGCCGTAGGTTCATCT
>DAIRER010000214.1:0-4462 GCA_036795495.1 Pseudobdellovibrionaceae bacterium
TCTTTGGCCATAACTTGTACATTGGTTATTAGAAAAATAAACCCAGTTAAAATTGCAAATTTGTAAGAACATTTCATTACATCTTTATAGGTGAAAAGTGGGAAGTTTTCACCTGTTAGAATCCTAACAGGTAAAAGAAACAAACTGGGGTATTTACTGCTTTTCTAACAAAGAGTGCTGTTTTAAAAGCTCTTTTTTGAGTTGAACAACTGTTTTACCCATATGATTGAGGATCGTAAATTTTTTATTATAAGGGTTAATAAGTATCGCATAGGGAAAGTATTGAACTTCAATCTTGGACTTTAAATACGTGGACAGCCACTTTGTAGAAAGTTCGCCAGATGCAGATTTTTTATTTTTTGAGTCGGATAAGCCAATGGATATACTTGATAGGATCTCCTCAATCATGGGATCTCCCTCAAGTTCGAGGAGTTTTTGATCTAACGAACGGCATGCATTACACCAATTGGCACCAAAAATGACTAATAAGTATTTTCCTTCAGATAAGGAAGATTTCATTTTTCTTTTTAGGAAATCATGTTGTGGGGCACAGGCGTTATAGACTTCGTTCGTATCAATACATCCATTTTCAATAGATTTTTGTTCGAAAAGGCTGAGCTGGCACTCCGAGCAAGAGGTGATTTCAGAGGTGGCGCACAAGGCATTTTGAAATACGATTAGACCGACAGTTAAAATTAAAAAGAAATGGATAGAAAGTTGTTTAGGCATGGGTTTTTATAACATAAGAACGGCTTAAAATAAATATATTTTGTTTATCTTTCGACAGGTAAGCCCAGGCGCTTCCATTCCATCATGCCCCCTTTAAGGTTGAAAATATGAGAAAACCCCTTAGCTTGGGCAATGCGCGCTCCACGGGCGGATCGACCCCCAGATCTACAAACAAAAAGATAGGTCAAATTGGGATCTTGTGAATCTAAAAAGGACTCTAAATCTACATCCAATGTCGACAATGTGGCACTAGAAATATGACCTAAATCATCTCTAAATTCTTCACGACGACGGACATCAATTATTTTAAATTGAGGGATTTGTTTATGGGCTTGTGAACAATCTAGGTCGACAATGGGCGATGAAGTGAGTTCTCCAATTAAATCGCTGACCATTTTGGTCAAGTTTTCGAGGTCTGTTTTAATTTCAACCTGCTGAACTTGAATATTACTTTTAAGGGATTCTGTGCTGTCTATAAGGTTGCTGATTTCAGATTGGGTACTTGATGAAAAGGCCTGTATAAACTGAGTCTGTTGATGAATTTTTTCTTCGCTGGATCGAACATGGGTTAAAAAGGAACTAAATTCTTGTTCAAAACTTTGTGTTTGCGATTTTAAAATTTTCAATTGATCACGAATCTCTTTTGCCATTTGAGTGCTTTCGCCCGCAAGTTTTCCTACATGATTTGCTACGACACTAAAAGCTCGTCCTTGTTCTCCGGCGCGAGCGGATTCGATGGCTGCGTTGATAGATAATATATTGGTTTGCTCTGCGACATCATCAATCCGTGTTAAAAAATGCATTACTTTTTCAACTTGAGAGCGTGTGCTATTGATGTGGTCTGTAAGATCTTTTAAACTTTGAAAATTATTGTGAATTTCTTCAGCTAAGGTCTCACTGTCCTTTTGTAAGCTTTGTAATTCTTGATTTTTTTGCTGTAAAGACTGTGATTTTTCGTGCGTAAATTTAATTTGATTGTGTGTGTTTTCAAAAATACTTTGTATGGACTGAGTTTGAGACTGTTGCCGTTTAAATAATTTTAAAATGGATTCAGAATGACTTTTTTTTAATCGTGCAACATCGAATTTATTTTTTGATTTAAAAAACCACATTTTGATATTGTTTTAGATTTGATAAAAAAAGGCAATATGAAATCAAATATTATATTTTAGTTTTATTTCATACCACTTTGCAGAAGTTTTTGTTGGGTCATTAGGTTACTAGACTGAAGTCGTTTTTTTGCTTGTTGTAAATATTCAGGAAAATTTTTTGAAATTTCTTTTAAGGTTAAGGCATCAAAAGTAAATATCTCAGACTCGCTAAAGTTAAGGCTTAAGCTCATTTTATGGGGGGTATCATTAAAATCACCTGAGATAAGTTTTGCTTTTTGAGTTTTACCGCCTAATGTTTTTAATTGCTCAATCAATAACCGATCCTTAGTGCCAACGGCTAAGGGAAAAGATTCTAAGAATGAATCAACGGTGATTTCAGATAGTGGTTTAAGTCTATTTTTCACTCGGTGTTCATTGGTGTATTTTAATAAAATATGATAATTTTCGGTACTGACTCCATTGTTACGAGCCCCAGAAATTCTTTGTTGAATCCAGTCAAAAACAGACAACATTACAGAAGTGACATAACGGATAGGGTATTGAGTCGTTAGTTTTAAATCAAGATTACTGATCAGTAATCCCTGATAAAACAAATTTGAAGATCCTCCAAAGTTTTCATCAAAGAAAATATTTTTTTCGTTCCAACCTCCCATAAATAAATCGGGCAAGGGGTTAATGGTATTACTTTCAAATATGGACTTTGCAGCCTTAAAAAGAGGTGTATCAAGCTTTATGCCGAAACGTTTAAATAGGCCGTTGGCTTTAACTGAGCCGAGTGTGGAACCACCGTCTATAATCCTTATTGGAAAGGGTGTGACTGTTCCGCCTAAATCTTTAGGGAGTGTATAATAAAAATCATCTCGTAATAGAAGGGGGAATTCGCTTAGAAGGTCTAAGCCTATATATCCATCAAAGAGACCTCCAGTTAATTTGGAAAATCTGTAGGCATTTTCAGAAATATCTGTAACATCAAAACTATTTGTAAAAGCTTTTAAGGTTCCAAATGCAATGATGTCTTTATAGTTAGACCATGCCTTTGCTCCTTTGGGTAAGGGTAATGATAAATAGGTTGAAAGGGTTTCTGTGGGGTCTTTTTCAAGCAGGACCTGTAGATCGGGTGTGAGAGGGCGAAGGGGAAATTGAGTTGTAAAATATCTAACATGTTGTGGGTCTAAAAAATGGGCTGTAATTAAAAATTCACTAGGGTCTGCTTTTAGTTTTAAAGCTTCAATGTTGAGTGTAGAAAATAACATTTGAATCAATAATTTTAAATTTCCAGGTAGGACTCCTGACTCTGTGTGGGCCCGGCCAATTTCGACGAGGTATTTAATTTTTTCTCTATCAATTGGTTTTATTGTATTGTGATTTGAGGGGGAGCTTAATCCTAATTCCCAAGGTAATGTCTGTGGAATGAGAGTGATATTTTGTGAGGGGTCTAAATTCAAGATATGCCCTCGAACGGCGTAAATGGTACCTCGACTGACGTTGATTAGATCTGGATTTCCTATCGTGTGGCCCATAATACGGTCCTTAGAAATTTGTCCACTTCGCACTAATTCATCCACAGTTGCTTTTGGAATTTCTGAAAAGGCGGTAAACAGTTCTAACTGGCGAGCGTTGATTTGTTGGGGCAATTGGTTTTGCAACTGAGCCAGTGTTGCCGCACTAATATATCCATTGTCTTTCATAATGTTTAAGGGGTGATCTTGAAAAGACTTAAAAAAACTTGAACAGGTTCCCAATCGTTGTGCTGAGCTAACATTTTTTGTTTTGTATCGATTTCCAGAGCCGCTGGGCGATAGAATTGTTTCAGTGGCTTGGTAATGTGAGGTCCCACCAAAATTTAAAATTTGAACATGAATGGGAAATTCAGGTAAGGCAAAAAGAGTTTGATAAAAAGAAATTAAAAATAAAAAAATACTTTGGTTCTGAATTTTCATTTATTTCTCCATTTCTTAATTTCAAACTCCCTGGAGATTATATACGTCTTTAAATCTAAAGACGTCATTTTTTGTATTAGAGTTGAATTTTAAAATTTATTATAGGATTGTCGAAAATATTGACATTAGAATACATATCCCACATTAAAACCCACATCCGGCAAGATCCCTGATAATTCAAGGCCAATGGTGGCGATATTGAGTTTTAAATACTGCAAGCCAATGCCAGCATTGATATTAAAACCGTTTTGCCAAAACCAATTTTTTTGTGCCAATACGCCCACAGAGTAACCCGTGGAGCTATCCCCTTGGCTGGGTTTTACAGAGTAGTATCGTCCATTCCAGTTTGCAGACCATCCATCTTCAAAGATTTTCTGACTAAACATTCTATTGTAGCTGACTCCAACCAAGAGACCCGTTGCTGAGTCATTGCCCGAGCTATAGCGAGTGGCTCCTATAATTGGAGCCAGTGAGGACTGATCATCCATTTTAAAATCAACCTGCACATTGTTCAGTGACATGGCGGATGTCGAAACGTTCATCGTGGCTGCATTTATGGAAGGGCACAAGGCCAGAGCAGATAAGAGAGCAAGTATTTTTTTAGTTTTCATTTTTTCCCCTTTATGTTGGTTGGTTGTTTTTTGTTTCCTTCTTTTGTTAGAAACATCCATTTCCTATCTT
>DAIRER010000215.1:0-4457 GCA_036795495.1 Pseudobdellovibrionaceae bacterium
GCATCCCTATTTCATCTCCATAGTAGATACAAGGAGCTCCAGGAATTGTCATTAAACATAAAAAGGACATTTTTACACCAGCAACATCCCCACTTCCCGATGTTAAAATACGTGGAGTATCATGACTCCCTAATAAATTCATCTGACAATAGGTTGCAGGCTTCGGATAAATCGTCATCAACTCGTTCAACCGTTTTGAAAAATCAAAGGCACTTAAACGTTGAATGTCTTTATATCCACATTTTTGTAGTTCTTCCTCGTTTAAATGATCTGCAAGAAAAAATCCAATACAGGCTCTAGAGAGTTGATAATTCATAACCCCATCAAATTGATCACCCTTCAACCAACGATCCGCTTCTTCCCATATTTCACCCACAATATAGGCCTCGGGATTTATAGCATGAACCCGCCTTCGAAACTCCTGCCAAAAAGAATCATCATTAATTTCCATGGGAACATCTAAACGCCATCCATCGATCCCAAAGTGAGTCCAATATTCTACAACATTAAATAAAAACTCTCGAACTTCTGGGTTTTTGGTATTGAATTTTGGCAAGGAAGGAATATCCCACCAAGCTTGATACCCAAAGGCGCCCAAGCTTGTCTCTTCAACTGTTTTTTTATGATGCCCATGATGAATTGCGTAGGCATTGATTGGCTCACCACTTTCTAACCAATCTTGATTGAAATGAAACCAATCAATAAAGGGAGAAAATTTTCCATTTTCTAATGTATGGTTAAATTGATAAAACCCACGACTGGCATGATTAAACACTCCATCTAAAATAACTTTCATTCCCTTGGAATGAGCCGCTTTAAGTAAAGATCGAAAGGCCTCATTACCACCTAAGATCCAATCAATATGATAGTAGTCATGAGTATGATAACGATGATTGGCTGTGGATGAAAAAATGGGAGTAAAGTAAAGTGCATTAATCCCTAAGTCTTCTAAATAATCCAAACGCTCTATAACTCCCAGAAGATCCCCCCCCTTAAAACCAAAAGTTGTTGGGGCGGAATCCCAAGGTTCCAAATTTAATGGCTTTTTATGCTGAGCGGAGAACGCAAATCGATCGGGAAAAATTTGATAAAAAACAGCCGTTGGGACCCACGTGGGTGAAGATGAAAACGCAGAAGATGATGCTATTTCGATTTTTTGATTTTTCATCTTAGAATTATAATCAGTATTACTACATATTGACAATACTCTAACATGACAACCCTGCATAAAAATTCTAATTTATTTTTGCCAAAAGAATAAAAAGTGTCACGTTATTGTAAGGGCTGTGTTATATAGTTACTTCAATTTATTTTTTAAACGTAACACCTGGGGAATTCTATGAAAGTGCTTATGTTTGGGTGGGAGTTTCCACCAATGATCACGGGCGGATTAGGGACAGCTTGCCAAGGTCTTTCCGCCGAACTCTCACATCTCATTGAGAAAATTACTTTTATTCTACCACAACGAGTTGGGCCAGGAAAACATCCTGAAACTCCTCATCTAGAGCTTGTTGATGCGTCTGAACTTCTTCATCGAGAGCACTTAAACCCTATTAAACCCTCTATGCCTTCGAATATTTCAACCGAATTAGTGGACTCAAAAATCCAGAATTCTCTTGAATTTATATCAGTTTCTTCAATCCTAACACCCTATCTTTCAGAGAAAGAATATCAACAGCAGCTAAAGATAATTCAAGAGCAGACTCTTGCGACAGGTACTTCCAAGTCAACAGCATCTAGGGATAGTTCTTCGCAAAATAGTGTGCAAACTTTTATGAGTGGTGGTTATGGAGCTCATCTTTTTTCTGAAGTTTCTCGCTTTTCCCAATTAGCAACACAAGCCGTCCTTCTGGACCAATATGATATTATTCATGCTCACGATTGGATGACCTTTCCTGCTGGAGTCGCCGCCAAACGAATGTCCCGTCGCCCCTTAGTTCTTCATGTTCACTCTTTGGAGTTCGATCGTTGTGGCGATAATATCAATCAAGCAGTTTATGATATTGAACGCTATGGTTTAGAAAATGCAGATCGGATCATTGCCGTAAGCCATCGCACCAAAGAAATGATTGTTTCTCGCTACGGAATTTCACCACACCTGATCCATGTTATTCACAATGGAGTCACTCCCGTAGAAAAAAAAGTATTTGGCCACAAACCCTTTAACGGACCCCTTGTTTCTTTTATGGGCCGAATTACAATGCAAAAAGGTCCTGAGTATTTTTTAAATGCGGCCTACTTGGTCTCGCAAAAAATACCCAATGTCCAATTTGTTATGGCAGGCCATGGGGATCTACGCAATCGTATGGTCCTTCGCATGGCCGAACTGCAATTGGTGGATCGATTTCATTTTCCTGGTTTTTTAAATGAATCTCACCGAGCGGAGTTGCTTTCTATGACAGACGTATTTGTTTTAAGTTCTGTTTCTGAGCCGTTCGGACTGACCCCCATGGAAGCACTTCAGTTTGGAGTTCCAGTGATCGTCAGTAAACAATCGGGCGTTTCTGAAGTTCTACAGCATGCTATTAAGGTTGATTTCTGGGATGCTCGCAAAATGGCTGATGCGATCATTAAAATTCTTTCAGAGCCTAGCTTAGCATTAAACCTTGGGCAAGGCGGTATGCGCGAGTTGAACACCTTCACATGGCAGCGTCCGGCACATCAAATTCACCAACTTTATAAGGAGATCTTATGAATGCTGTATGTTTTTACTTTCAAGTTCATCAACCCTTTCGCCTTAGCAAGAACTTTGATTTTTTTTCAATTGGCAGCAGTGACCATTACGAAGATGATGCAACGAATGCACAAATTGCTCGCAAGGTTGCGGATCGCTGTTATCTCCCAACAAATCAATTGATTCTAGAGTTGATTGAAAAACATCAAGGAAAGTTTCGCGTTTCTTACAGCATCAGCGGTACTGCCCTTGACCAATTTGAACTCTACACTCCGGAGGTGATTGAATCTTTCAAAAAACTATCCGCTACGGGTTGTGTTGAATTTCTCAGTGAAACTTACTATCATTCATTAGCCTCACTTTTTTCTGAAAAAGAATTTAAAGTACAAGTGCAGCTTCATCAACAAAAAATCAAATCCCTTTTTGGTCAAGAATCAAAAACGTTTCGTAATACAGAGCTTATTTACAATAACTATATTGCCAATATGGCTCAGGAACTTGGTTTTAAAACTATTCTTGCCGAAGGGGCCGATCGCATTCTGGGATGGAAAAGTCCTAACTTTGTTTATCACCCTCCCCAAAATCCAAATATGAGTTTGTTACTAAAAAATTACCAATTATCTGACGATATTGCTTTTCGTTTTTCTGATCGCCAATGGAAAGAATGGCCTTTAACTGCCGAAAAATTTTCAGGATGGGTTCACCAAGTTGCTGGCCAGGGAGATGTTGTAAATCTATTTATGGATTATGAAACTTTTGGAGAACATCAATGGAAAGAAACGGGTATTTTTGAATTTCTACGCCACTTGCCTGAAAAAATTCTGAGTCATCCTGATTTTGCCTTTCTAACCCCATCGGAAGTCACTCAATCTTTTAAACCTGTTGCAGAACTTGATATTCCAGATCTCGTTTCGTGGGCCGATATCGAGCGAGATGTTTCTGCCTGGCTTGGGAACCCTTTACAAGACTCTGCCGCTAAATATATTTTTGGTTTAGAAGAAAAAGTCCTGGCCACTCAGGATGAGAAGCTCATCCATGCGTGGAGAAAACTACAAACTTCTGATCACTTTTATTACATGTGCATTAAATGGTACAATGATGGAGATGTTCATAAATACTTTAATCCCTACGAAAGCCCCTATGATGCATTTATTCACTATCAAAATGCGGTTCATCAGGTCCGTTGGTACGCCGAAGAGCTGGCCAACCAACAAGCCCAGCAATTATCACAAAAAACAAAATTAGAACCGATGACAAAAGTAAAGTCCATTTCAAAAGCCAAAGAAAAAGTAACAACGAAAGTAAAATTAAAATCTTCTGAAAAAATGGCAGAAAAAACTGAAGAAAAGTCGCTACAAGCATCTCCCAAAAAAAATAAGTTCGCAAAAAAAACGACTTTCAAAAGGGACCGTACAGAGCCAATTAATGTAATAGAGACTTTTTTGTCCCCTCATATCTCTTAATGAAACGATTCCGTATTTATCCGGTAAATTTGGACTATTACTTGCTGTTGTCTTTGAAGAAAAAAATGAAACCCATTCCAGTCACAAACTGTAAAAAGGCGATGATTTTTCTCAAACTTGGCAAAAGCATTGAATCAGAAGTTATGATAAAGTTGAACCCCTGAAAAACCGTGAAATAAAGCCTTTTTGTTCAATTCCTAAAGAAAAGGGAGGACATTGGAAATCTCCAAAATGAGAGTCGGCAAGCCTCGGGGTCATCGGTAAATTTTAAGGAGGAGACGTATATTAACGAGCTCCTGGGTATAAATACGAAGGCCAGA
>DAIRER010000216.1:0-4441 GCA_036795495.1 Pseudobdellovibrionaceae bacterium
TTAAAGATTTGTTTCATATGCCACCTTTGCGACCTTTATATTAGTTAACGCTGTTAATTAACTATGTTAACATTTATCTTGTCAATTCTTTTTTTTTACTTTAAAACTTTTTATATGGAAATAGAAAAACAGTGCGCTAAACATTTATTGCAGGACCTTCCAGGATTAGCTTGTGTCATTAAACAGGCTTATTGCCCCCAAGAAGATATGGGATTTACCCTCCAGCAGATGAGACTTCTGAGCCTCCTTCAGAAATCCGCTCAATCCACATCAGATCTTGCAGAAAGCCTCAGCGTTTCATTGCCCGCGATTTCTAGAATGACACAAATGATGATTGATTCGGGTTGGCTTGAAAAAGAAATTTCCAAAAAGGACCGTCGACAAATAAAAATTTCACTGACCCCCATGGGAAGATCCCTTTTGAAAGAAGCACAGGAGCTTTCACTTTCGAAATTACTTCCTCAACTTAAAAACCTATCTCAAAACGAAAAAAAAACAATTTTAAAAGCATTTGAAATTATTGACCAACTTATATTAAATAACTCACCTCAAAATTAAGGAGATTCCATGAAAATTTTTAATGAACTTATATTAACGAGCACGCTACTCCTCTTATTTACAGCTTGCGGGCAACCCGCCAATGACAATAACTTGGCAAAAGAAGCACTTAACAAAACCGTTCAGCACAAAGAATCCACACTGACACCTTTGGCCGGCCACTATGAAGGCACTCTGATCAATACAACTACAAATGAAGAGCAAATCATTGTTTTTGAAATTATTCCTACAATTATGATAGTTCAAAACCCTGGACAAAATGATGTTACAGAAATGCCCACACTGGGTGGAAACATCAATATAATTATAAATAATGCGGATCAAAAAGACATTATACCCGTAGCACAATTCACTATGGCTAAATTTACACCAGAGACAGGAAACTTAAGATTGAATGGATCGATTCAGTCGGGCACATCCCTAGGAAGTATTCTCAATACATTTGATGGACAAGTTTCGGGACATCGTATTACTGGGACACTATTTAATTCAACTCGCGGGAACTTAGGCACTGTTAACGTGCAAAAGTTATTTTAAAAGATAAGGGTGATATTATGAAAATAAAATTATTTCTAACACTTTTTGGGCTTATTTTTCTCTCCGGTTGCCAGGACGAAAAGCTAAACCAGATTGTTTATGGACAAGTTTGCGCATCTCCTTCAAAAGAAGCTCCATCAAAAGATGCCCCTCCACAAAAGCCGGATGAAAAATCAAATCTTTTTAAACTCAACCCCGACTCATTAAGACAACAATTGCTCAATGAAAATACATCTATATTGCTTGGAATCAATCAAGTCTACCAATCCAAAGATCAGGTGAATATTTCAAGAGCTAATTTATTACCTCATTTAAATCTATCAGCTCTTATTTACGCAGCTGGTAACCCCACCTTTACCTCAAGTTCAGTCAATATTCTTTTACCTTTTCTTGTTCCCTCAAATTGGACCAAATACAAACAGTCCAAATCTGGATTTTACGCCCAGATCGAGGCTCTGAAATCCATACGACTCAACGTCTATGCTTCTGCCTATTCCCTCGCTCAGTCTGTCGCTTCGGATTTAAAACTAAGAGCTATTCTCAATAGCGAAGTTCAAGATCTTAGCCGAGTGGCCCTTCTTGTGGAACGCCTCTATCAAAATGGAGTGGCCAGCAAGTCTGATTTAGAAAGAGCCGTTGGACAAAAACTTTTATCAGAAATTAATTTATCAAAAGTGGATGGGCTTCTCGCACAAGAAATCTCTTCCATTAAAAACCTATTAGGACTTCCTACAACGACATCCATTGATGTCGAAAACTTTACGATTTCTGAATCTGAATTTGAATCCCTACAACCTACTGAAATCCTCACTCGAGCCAAAGAAATTTCTACGGAACTCAAGCAACTTTTTTACATACAAAAAGCCGCCAAAGAAGGCACTTCCACTCAACGTTATGCTTTTATCGGTGGAGCTGGGGCGCAATCTCCCAGCTTAAAAGAGGGGGATGGCAGTGTGGCGTTTGATAATATCAGCATTGGGGCTAACTTTGATATTGGCTACGCAAGATTTCCAATGATTGAACTTTCAGAGCATCAACAGCAAGAAATTCAACTGCGCACCTTAGAAGCCGAACGAGAGCTTGCAGATCGCAGCGAGTACTCCTGGCTCTTGTGACAGAATCTAAATCTAGAAAACAACTAGGCGAAAAAGCGGAGGCGTCACTGCGTTCCGTCTACGAAAGAGATCTCATTCGGTACAAATTTGGACAGATAGATCTACAAAGTCTGCTTCAGTCTCGAACGCAATACAATGCCGCTTCAATTGAAGCCCTACGTTCAGAAACCCAACTCTCGCTCAATCGCATTGTTCTGCATCGGCTGGTTGGAACAGATCAATTTTCCAAAGTAAAGGAATGCTCGGCCTCAATCCTTTAAGACATAGCCAAGAATATGTTCTGGGCCGATCAGCCCAAAGAGGCTCGAATCAATTGAATCCGAGCTGATACCCAGAACAAGCAATGAGGCTTCGGGGATACGCCCTTGATTAGAACGAATAATCCGATCTAGAATTTTAATTTGAGACTTTGAGAATATTTTTTTTTGTCCTTTGGGAAGCTCTAGAATCTCTTCGTTGATATAGAGTACATAATTTGAATTGGATATTAACTCCAATCGGATAGAATCCCCCGGGGTCGCTACCACCTGCTTTAAGATCAATGAATCCTTTAACCCAAGGCTTTGTAAAACAAGGTGCATGTTTTTATTTATTTTATCCATTGGGGGAATGTCTTTATGAATAGCAATGATCTCGCCATCCATAAAAGTGGGGACCATGGAATGCCCACGTATTGTCCTATAAAGAAGACCCGCCGTTGCGGGCTTCTTATAAAGAAATTCAATGACATCTAAAAAAAGGCTAGAAAATAATAATGCAGAACCAAAACTTAAAATTACAAAAAATATATATAGGTACTTCTTTTTACCCATGTGAATTTACTAAAATAATAAATTTCATATTATTACTATTTTGTGAAAACACATTTATATACTTTGTTGTCACCTCCATTACACCTTTTGCCTGGATTGGAACATTCCGTTCCAGGTACGTAAACATCTGCACAGGATCCAACTCCATTATCAAAACCCGGGGATGATACCCATTTCAATGTACCAGCTTCCTCAACATTGTCTCCCGCCACATTTACACAGGTTATAGAAGTGCTGGATGCCCAAAAACAGCAGCGAGACACATTACCAGCTACAGCCGTACAAGTCAGTGGTGGCGGCGACTCGGTGGCAGTGGCGGCTGCGGCGACAGCGCCAGTATTGAGGGAGGACCATGATATGGCGGTGGAAAGGTTATTGCCTGAGCGAAGGTTGACTTCGCCATGATGTTTGATTTCAAAAAAGAAGTCGAGGTCTTGAGCGGCCGTAACACAGTCAGTGGCGCCCCCGCAATCGGCCTCAAACCAAGTTTCTACAGTAAAAGGACAAGCGGCGGTGGCCGATGCAACGCCAGGACAAACAGCTCCGGTTGTTGAAAAAAAGAGAGGCGTGCCCAATGGGCCTGAAACCGGAGTGTTAGAATTCGGGGCATAAAGAGTAAAGGGCGTTTTGTGTTTTACGGTAGGTGCATCCAAAGAAATACATTTATCGGCCGCAACCGCCGCCCCATTAATACAAGTCGCTAAATCTTTATTTTCAGCAACACCGACATTTAAGGAACGATCGATGGATTTTTTATTCAAAAGAACAATATTTAAATAATTTTGTAGGGTATCTCGTGTTTGAACCGTACGAGCATCTTTAAGTCCCTTTTGAACATGCAATATCATCGAAGTCATTCCAGCAATAAAAATACCACTGATCCCGATTCCTATGATGGCTTCTAATAGTCCAAGACCCCGATGATTTAAACCTACTGATTTTTTTAAAATTTGTACTTTCATATAACCATTCCTCCCGTGGATTAAGTATAGGAGAATTTAAAAATAACTTAAAGTACTTTAAGTTATTTTCTAAATTTGAGACTTTTGTATGTTTAATCCTTCCTATCCACCTTAAGATCTGAAATCCAACTCTCGCTCAATCGCATTGTTCTGCATCGGCTGGTTGGAACAGATCAATTTTCCAAAGTAAAGGAATGCTCTACGAAATAAAATATCCGTCAATTCGATGAGTTACTAACTGCCTGAAACAATTTGGTTTAATTTACATGTGCCAAAAAGTTTCTAGGTGTCAGAATTATAACATCTAGATATTTAATATGATTTTCTGTAAGTTACCTCAAATTAAACCCGTTGGAGTTTGAATAAAGGGATCAATCCCACAAACATTGGAACGGTACCAAAAGGAGAAAAAATGAAACAGCAAAAAATAATTAAACTATTAATTGTTCTACTCATC
>DAIRER010000217.1:0-4425 GCA_036795495.1 Pseudobdellovibrionaceae bacterium
GCTCTGGAAAGGTCCTAGATAATATTGATCTTTTACGACAGGTGACTATTGACTAGTGCCGAGGTCATAGGACTGCCTCCAGAGGCTGCCATAAAAAAAATAACCAAGTTTTTTTATTTCACACTCTCTAATGAAAATAAAATAATTGAAGCCTCCTCTCGAGCCGTTTCTTTGTTTGAGAAAAGTTTTAATCTTGTTCAATCATTAAATGATATTTGGAAACTATATAAAAACGATCGTTATGCTGATCTTACAACGAGCGAAATGGTTGAGCCTGTTTTTGGTGTGAGTCTCGATCAGTGGACTCAGTTTAGAAAAACAGCTTTAGATGAAGAAGTATTTATAACAACGCTTGTTTTATTAGATATTGATATAAATGTGATTGCTGATGGGTTAAGTTTACCCAAAGGAACAGTTATTTATCGAATCAACCGTGCTTTAATTAAACTTGGGAATTTGCTAGAAAATGGGATTTGAGTTTTCAAAAAAAGGCAAAAGAGAAATTTCTTCATTCGTAGCAGAGGGGCTACTTTATGAGCACTCCTTGGGGCTTTTGGATAGCGAACGAGAGAGAGCTACGCAAAATTTTTTAAAAAACTCTAGGGATGCTCAAGTTGAATTAGAAAAAATACAAAGGGCTCAGTTTTATTTGAAAAAATTAAATGAAATCTCAATCCATGAAGAAATTTTATCAGAAATTAAACAGCGCAGTAGTTTAAAAAATAAGATACGACATCACTTAAACATTGAGAATTGGTCAGCGTTGTCAAAGTGGAGTGTTGAGGGTGTTCTTGTCGCTGGAATCATGAGCCTATTGTTATATAACATCCCATGGGGCCCACTGATTCATGAAAAAATATGGTCTAAGGAAACTCAATTGATTTTAGCAGAAGTTAAAAACATAAAAACAAATGTAGAACCTATTGAGGTTGGAAATTCGCCCATTTATTCTGATTCTGAGGAGGGTGCAGAAAAAAATATCGAGAAAAAAGCTGAACCTGTAACTGAAATAGTAAAATCCACTTCAGAATTAAAAAAAATAGAACCTCCGATCGTTGTAGCTCAAGAGGGTGAGATATATAGAGCTAATTTTATGGTCAGCAATCTTTCACCAGAATCAGAGGCTTTGGCAAAGTCGATTTCATCCATGGGGGGGCGTCGTGCGGGATCCGTAGATCTGGGTTGGATGAAAAACAAAGGGACATCCTACTTTCACTTTACTATTCCCACAGCTCAATTAGAATCTCTTAGGGCTGAATTGTTAAAATATGGTAAAATTCAACTCAATAAAGAACGTCATCCTCGAATCATGCCCGAAGGCATCACTCGAATTATTATTGAAGTTCATCAAAACCCTAAAACAGAAACGACCCCACCAGAAGCTCAATAAAACTATGAATAAAGAAAAAAAATCAATTCACTCCTCCTACAAAACAACTCTTTTTTTTACATTCTTTTTAATTACAATGCTATGTCTATTGGTTTTAGTCTTTTTTACAAGCTACTCCATAAAAGAAGAAAATCAAAAAGCAAAAATCGTGGCAATTGACGAACATACAAGTAAATTTTTGAATATCAAAGAGACCTCAAGTCGTATGCTTGAATTTAAAGAGAACTGTATAGATGATTTATCTGAAAAGGTAAATACTCAATACTTAATCCAACTCAGCCTCTTTGATGAGAAGGGGGATCTTGTCTGTTCGATTTATAAAGAAAAAAAACTTTGGAAAGAGTTCTCACCAAAAAATACTAAAATTTCTTTAACAGAAGAAAATTTAAATATTTTATCTTCCCGAGGCTCTACTGAAGAACTTCAGGTAATACAGCCAGGCAATGTGAGTTTAATTTTTACAAAAAAAATAATGAATGAAAAAGACAAAGTATTTTTTTTAGAAAAAACGATTCATTTGTCTGAAGAAATAAATCCTGAAAGATTTACCCTTTTAATGAAAGAATCAGGTGAACTTTATGGGAGTACGCACGCTGATTTTAATTTATATACTGCAGAACAACTTAAAAGATTATTTATTTTAAATGAACATCAAGATAGTACCTTACAAATTCGAGATTTGACTTACTTTTTCAAAACTAAAAAAATTACCTGGGACAGAGAAAATTTAATTCTTGTTGTTGGAGTTAATAAAGATTTAAGTCGCGGGCAAGAAGAACGCATTTTACGTCGTCTTTTCTACGTACTCCTTGGCATGGGATTAATCGTTTTTATTTTCTCGAGATTTTTTTCAAGTCGACTTGTGGAGCCTCTTCGTTTAATAAATCACTTTTTAAGCGAACTTTTGACAAAAGAAGAAATGACCTATTTATCTATTGATAGCTACCACGAGTTTCAGACCATTGCGAATAAATTAAATGAATACAACCATTCTGCATTTGAACAAAAAAAGGATTTAAAGAAAAGAATTTTAGACCTAGAAAATACAAAAAAAAATTTAAACCGCATACAAGAAGATTTCATATCGCTTTCGCCGTTAATTACTGCGGGTGAGAAATCATATATTATTTTAAATGATTTAATTGAATCTCAAAAAATAGATCCTTTGAGATTCCAAAATGCTCTAGATCAGTCTAAGGAGTTGCTTCATATTCATGACTCGGAAAAACTAGAAGTTGATGTGATTAAAATTTTTGAATTTGAGCTGGCAGATTTAGCTTTAAAAGGGCGTTTTAACTTTGTGACGGAAAGAGAATATGGGATTGTTCCACATTTTTATTGCAACCCTGTGGAGTTTCGTATGGCATTACGAAAGCTTTTAGCCTCAGCAATTGAGATGATGAATATAAATTATCCATTTAAAATAAGTTCACTTAAAAAGAACAATTCCAATGCTCAACTGGAAATAGAGTTTGTGAGTAAAGCTAACATGCAAAAGTACGTTTGTCCGGACTTTTCAAAAGCATTATTTTTGAGAAACAAGATTTCTTTAAATATTATTGAGCCAAATATAGAAAATCAATCTCAGGTAAAGGTATCTCTGTGGATGAATTGAAACAATTAATATCAGTTGCGGATGAGCTTAGGGATATAACTTGGGAAAACCAACTTTTAGAGATATTGCCAAAGATCCAAGTGCGTATTTTGTCAGAGGATCCACAGGTGGGTCCGGACGGATGGCCTTATTTGTTTGTTGATACGGACTCTTCTGCTAAAGAGCCTTTGCAAAAAGTTCTTTTTTGGTTAGCAGAACGGGGTATTGGGTTGGTTTTAAATCCCACAAAAGCCTATCCAGATTATGTTCTGAGTTATGGAATGATTTGGTATTACCGTAAATATGGCCAATTTGAAAACGTAGTATCTTCAAAACCGGCTGGTCAAGAGGTGGTTGTTCAAGCGGATCAAAAAGTGCAAATCAAAAAACCTTCAGAGGAAAGCTTACCCTCCTATGCGCGTAAGATTATAAAGGAATTTTTTAGGGATCAGGGCGTTTATTCTCCGAAAGCTTTATTTGTTAGTTTTGATGGGGGAACGGTTTTTGAATTGGCCTTTTCATTAGAATCCTTAGGCTCTCCACCCCAAGAAGAGCTTTCGGGCATCATGGAGGCTCTCAGCTGGTTTTTCCCAACGGGTCTATCTTTAACACTTTTAAAAGAAGCTCATTTCCCTCAATTTGAACTCTTGTAGATTTAAAACTGACTTACCTCAGTTTCGGTGGGCAGAAGTTCAACCAGACATTCTCTCCAATATGCTGGGGCATCATTGCTAAAATCCAGGGCTATCAAAAAGCCATGGGTTCCTTTAAAGGCCGTGCGTGAGACGGTGCCTGATATTTCCAGGTTCAGCTCATGAATATGTATTAGCAAGCGCACGCCTAGGAGTGCATCTAAGTTTAGATTTTGGCGAAGGTATTGTGGAACAAGGTGGGTACGCTTTACCATGAGCAGGATGCCGGTAGCAGAAATTTGAGTGACGACTCCCTCAGAAGCAATTTTAGACAAATTATCCATATTACTGATACGGTTTAGGTGCAGTTTTGCAATTTCTTTTCGAGAGGCTTTTCTATATTTTTTGTTTTCTGTTTCCTTTTTCAAGGTATCCTCGCTTTCTTTCAAGCTATAAAGTGTATATAGAGAACTTCTCGGTCTAACCCGACCAAAGTTAAGGGGGCTGGGAAAATAAAATTTATTGTGTTTCGTTTTTGGTCACACTGTCTAAAACCTAGACACCTTCAAGCGATTAAAGCTGTTAGGTTTTAGTTCGTTCTGGTTTGTCTCTTGCATAGTTCTTAATAGTATTGTTAATAAGTCTAAACTTTTTAAAGATTTTTTTAAAGAAAGGTCAGCTTTAAAATATGAAACCCAAACGTAGAATAAATTTCTTCCATTTATTTGTTTTTATATTTTTTACGACAGGTATTGTTTTATCAACACATGCTCAATTCCTTGATTCTGGTGCTTCAGAGGGAGAATATA
>DAIRER010000218.1:0-4421 GCA_036795495.1 Pseudobdellovibrionaceae bacterium
GTGCTGCTCTTGAACCCCATAGAACAGATCGTTTTGAATATTTTGGATTACGGACCATCTATGATCGCTACCTTTTGAAAAATCCAAAGACAAGACAGATTTTCGAAACCCCGCAGTATTTTTTTATGAGAGTTTCTTGTGGTTTGGCTCAAACCTCTCAAGAAGCTGTGGAACTCTATAAATTAATTTCCTCTCTGGATTATATGCCCTCAACTCCAACACTTTTTAATTCTGGAACTTTAAGACCTCAAATGAGTTCTTGTTATTTGTTAGAGTCCCCTCAGGATGATCTGAAATCCATTTATGAAAAGTACACTGATATTGCCCTTCTTTCAAAATTTGCTGGGGGAATTGGCGTGGCCTACCACCGAGTCCGTTCTCGAGGATCGCTGATTCGCGGAACAAATGGTCACTCGAATGGTATTATTCCTTGGTTAAAAACGATGGATTCTTCTGTCGCTGCTGTAAATCAAGGAGGAAAGCGTAAAGGTGCGGCCTGTGTTTATCTTGAAACATGGCATGCCGATATCGAAGAATTTCTTGAACTTCGAGAAAATACCGGTGACGAGGCTAAACGTACGTACAATCTGAATTTAGCCAATTGGGTTCCTGATCTTTTTATGAAAAGAGTCGAAGCGGATGGTCTATGGTCTTTATTTGACCCCTACCATGTCCCCAAATTGATTGATACCTACGGCGAGGAATTTGAAAAACTATATGTAGAGGCCGAAACACAAAAAATATTTACAAAACAAATCAAGGCCCGTGATCTTTATGGTCGTATGATGAAAACTTTGGCCCAAACGGGAAATGGTTGGATGACATGGAAAGATGCTTCTAACTTAAAGTCGAATCAAACGGGAAAGCCTGAGAATGTGATTCATCTTTCTAATCTTTGCACTGAAATTCTAGAGGTCACTCAACAAAATGAAACGGCTGTTTGTAATTTAGGTTCTATTAATTTAGGAAGACATATTAAGAATGGTCAGTTTGACTTTGAAAAATTAGCTAAAACTGTAAAAACAGCTGTAAAGTATTTAGATCGAGTGATCGATATTAATTTTTACCCGATTCCTACGGCCCAATTTTCAAATAATAAATGGAGACCGATTGGTCTAGGTATGATGGGCTTGCAAGATGCCTTTTTTCAATTGAGACTTCCCTTTGATAGCGTTGCAGCTCGTGAGCTTTCAAAAAAAATTGCAGAAGAAGTCTATTACAATGCTGTATTAACAAGCTGTGAACTTGCTGAAAAACAAGGCGCTCATGAAAATTTTCAAGACACCCGCGCCGCTCAAGGTCAGTTGCAATATGATTTATGGGGAGTCACTCCATCTGATCCCAAGCGATTTGAACAACTTAAAGAAAAAATAAAAAAACATGGTTTAAGAAATTCTTTGATGATTGCCATTGCTCCAACGGCAACAATTGCTTCTATTGTGGGGTCCTACGAGGCCATAGAGCCTCAGATTTCTAATCTTTTTAAACGAGAGACTCTTTCCGGCGAATTTTTACAAATCAACCGCTACCTCGTTTCAGAGTTAAAGGGTCTTGGACTTTGGACTGAAGAATTGCGTAATGAAATAAAAATTCATGAGGGTTCCATTCAGTCCATGGCAAGTATTCCTCCGGAACTTAAAGAAATCTACAGAACCGTTTGGGAAGTTCCTATGAAGTCTTTGATTGATATGGCCGCTGAGCGGGGCCCTTATATTGATCAATCGCAATCCTTAAATCTTTTTATGGAAAGTCCAAATATTGGAAAGCTTTCTAGTATGTATATGTATGCTTGGAAAATGGGTGTGAAAACCACTTATTATCTACGCTCTAGACCTGCAACAAGTATTACAAAGACGACGGTGACTCGTTCATCAACGCAGGTCACAGACACTCCCACTGCAAAAACATACACGGAAGCGGAAGCCATTACGTGCTCTTTAGAAAACCCTGAAACCTGTGAAGCTTGTCAATAAACGATTTAGAAAAGGAGTTCGCCAATGATACTTGATCCTGGATTTAATTTAACATTGAGACCTATGAAGTACCCTTTGTTTTATGAAATGTATAAAAACGGAATTAAAAACACATGGACTGTGGAAGAAGTTGATTTTTCTACAGATCTTGTGGATTTAAATTCAAAGATGTCACCCGCTGAAAAGCACCTCATTAGCCGCTTGGTTGCTTTTTTTGCAACAGGCGACTCTATTGTCGGAAACAATCTTGTTTTAAACTTTTATAAACATATTAATTCTCCAGAGGCTCGACTTTATCTATCTCGACAGCTTTATGAAGAAGCCCTTCATGTTCAATTTTACTTAACTTTATTAGATACCTATATCCCTCATCCCGACGAAAGGGCTTTGGCCTTTTCTGCAATTGATAATATTCCTTCTATTCATAAAAAAGCACAGTTTGCTTTTAAATGGATGGACAGTATTAACACTTTGGACAAACTAGATACCGTTGAGGATCGCCGTCGGTTTTTAATGAATATGATTTGTTTTGCTTCATGTATTGAAGGACTCTTCTTTTTCTCGGCCTTTGCTTATGTTTATTTTTTAAGATCCAAGGGACTTTTGGCAGGTCTTGCCACTGGAACAAACTGGGTTTTTCGAGATGAAAGTATGCACATTCAGGCCACAAACGAAGTGATTCGTATTGCTCGGACAGAAGAACCCCATTTATTTAACGACCAAATGAACGAAATGGTTATTCAAATGATGGAAGATGCAATTGATTGTGAGATGACTTTTGCAACGGATCTTTTAGAATTTGGAGTTGCCGGACTTTCTGTGAAAGATATGAGGCAATATCTTGAATTTGTGGCCGATCAAAGGCTTGAGGCGCTCAGTATCCCCGCACGTTATCATGCAAAAAATCCATTTCCATTTATGGAATTACAAGACATGCAGGAACTTGCAAACTTTTTTGAACGTCGAGTCAGTGCTTATCAAATGGGTGTAACGGGTCAGGTCTCATTTGATGAAACCTTTTAAATACTGGATTTATTTTTTCGTCATTTGTTTTTCATTAGGTTTTTTGAATGGAATTTTCATTGAACCAAGCGAAAAACAAATGACAATCCTTTCATTAAAAAAAGAGATCCTAACACCTGACCTAATCAACTTTTTTAAACAGGTCTATAATATCAACATCGTTTTTATTTTTGCTGAGAATAAAAACGATGTTGAGGGTTACTTGGTCAAAAAAGGAGCTCCTGATCTCGTTCTAGCTCCATCGAATGTTTTAGACTATTTCTCTCAGCAGGGGTTATTATCTTCTTCAAAAAAAATTGAGAAACACAATCAAAATCAAAGTCCTGCCTTAATGGTAAATACAAATTCCCTCAATCAAGTTCCCATTGCTTGGAATTTAACAGAAAAAGAAAATAAATATGCCCTTGAAATTCTATCTTTATCCATCCCAGTAAATGCAGAATCCGTTTCGAACTCTGAAAGTGAATTAGATCTTTTTATTGAGGCCTTAAAAAAAACCAAAGGGTTTTCACCTCCCTATCGATTCAGTTTCTTAGAAAAGGGTCAAAAAAATCAAGAACTCGAAGAGTTCGTTCGATCTCATGAGATTAATAAAATTATTCTAGAGTAAGAAAAGATCTAATAGACCTCTTTCACAACTAGGTGCGTAGCGAGAGGTTGAAATCTGCACCAGATCAAGGTCTGAAGTCAAAAATGACTTGAAGGAATAGCTGTAGCTATTTTGAGAGTCATTTTTGACTGAAAACGCAGAGATGGTGCAGATTTCAACCTCGCAGTAGTAGCTAGTTGTGAAAGAGGTCTAATATAGAAATTTCGCTCATTAATTGCGTAATACGGGGACCATGTATTTACCCGTAGCTGTATTTTGTTGTTTTTGAGTGTCTGTCGTTTTGCTCTTTAATCCCAATTGAACAACAAGCTGGTAACTTCTCCCGGTACTTGCTGATGGAGTTAAGCACGACGATGAGCCAGTGCCAACACCCAAAATGGCGTGAAAACGTCCATTGATACATTTAAGAATACTATTATTGGTACTTGATTTAGTTAAAGGTGTCATTTTACAAGTCCGTATTTCTAGGGGGGTTGTCGTAGTTGAATTTGTATATTGAAAATAAATATCAATTTCATTATCTGAATAAGTTGATGTTCCACAAAGACCACTGACATCAAGGCGATCTTGAGTGGATTCTATAGATATGCTGGGTTCAGAAATTCCAATGAAAGTATTTGCTAACTTTGGGGTAAAATCAGCACAACCACCGGTTGGACAAGGATTTACTGGAACACTATCCCCGACTAAAGTGCTACCGGTGTCTCCACCACAACCAGATAGGATAAGACCTTCAAAAATGAATAATAAAAATATGAGTTTATACATAGATCCCCCTCTTTTTATGATAGCAAAAAAGCTGGGAGACTTAAATA
>DAIRER010000219.1:0-4402 GCA_036795495.1 Pseudobdellovibrionaceae bacterium
CTCAACTAATTACTTTAAACATGTTAATGGCGTAATTTATCCAGGCGCCCCGGCTGCCCCACTAGGAAGCAGTATTCTGCTGGCCTTATCTGAAGCAGACTGCGACGCAATACCGGCACTTCAAATCAATAAAGTAATGATCGATTCAAGTTATAATTTAAAAGTTGTCGATGGCAGTAATGTTGGTTCAACGATCTGCACATTTAATACATCTACAGGGAAATGCATTTCACAACCGTACTATACAACACAGTGTTCACCTGGAATAAATTATTTATTTAAATCAAATATTGAATTTATAGCCACACCAGAAGGTATAAATATAATGTCAATTCAAAATGGTATATATAGAAACGGTTTTTTTTATTGGTCTAATTAAGGGGGTTTATGAATACTTCATCCTTTAAAGGTTTTACTCTCGTTGAGGTCCTTGTTTCTATTGGTATGCTATCCGTTGTTATGATGCTCTCTTTAACGACCATTGAAATGATCTCTAAGGAAAAACAAAAAGCTGTAGCCCAACAAACTTTCTTTAATATAAAAGAGCAACTGACTGAACAATTGAATGGATATAATTCTTGGTTAAAAACACTATCACACACAGACAATTCCGCGATGGGATGTGCACGCACAGGATCAATAACGCCCTGTAACCATGAAGCCTCAGGTACTTTTAAAATATTTGATTCAGACAATATTGAATTTTTCAACCCTTCGGAACAAGGATTCCTCATTTCTGGGGATCGCTGCACTTTGAGCGGTGGAGAGCCGACAGCAGAGTGTCCCATTTCCGTCGCCCTATCATGGAAAGCCCTTTGTGCCGCACCAGCAACAACTTGTACACCCGCAGTATTAAAACTAAATCTTGATTTTTCTTTTCACTCCTCACTAAATGAAAGTCTATCTAGTTCTCTAGCCAATACAAATTTACAACTGCATAAATTTCCTGAAGACCAAGCTAATAATTTGGGTTTAGTATCTATATCTCAAGTCCTATCCATAGCCTCGAATAAAAACCTAGCTGCTAATTTAAATTTAATGTATTGGAATGATATCACATTCAATCCAGATCCCGATGGAAATAAATGCGACAGTAATCCCAAATTTATTACAAGCATAAAAATCACCTCTGATCAAAAACTGGTAGTCGCCCAAGGAGATGAACCCGGGAAAGTGATTTGCTCACTTGACAGCTTTGGAGGCTGCTCCTTTAGTCTTGATCAAGTGCCAGGAATGGGAGGGATCTGCGTAATCCAACCTACAGGTCCAGGTGTTTCACACACAGGTATGAGATTTCAAATCAGCAAAGATGGAGTTAGCACCAGTATGATTCGCTTAAACTATAGCACAACTCTAATGGTTTATTCTCAATTTACTCATGCTATAGGGGCAGGCATCAACTCCACAATTTTTTATTCACCATGGATTGAATTATGACAATGAAAAATTTTTCCAACTTATGATTATTCTAACACTTTTATTAAAGGATACCTTTTAGAATGAGACATTTAATACTCATTATAGGCCTTTGGAGCCTCATTATTCTAGGAGCTAACTTAGTTGAATTATATCCATTGTCAATCTTCTTAGTCCTTCCAATTCTTGGAGTTCTTCAACACAATCTTGCGTATTTCGCTCATGATGGTGCTCACTTCAGCATTTTTCCACAATCTCATAATGTAAATAATTTTATAGCTCAGTGGATTCTCTTTGCGCCCTTTTTAGTAGATTTAAAAAGCTATAGAAAATGGCATAACAAACATCATGCTTATATTGGAACAGAAAAAGATCCCGAATATGAACTCAAGATGTTAGCTCCAAAAAAATATGCACCTCCGGCTATAAATTCAATTAAAAAAATATATATATTAGATTCACTGGGCATGGGAGCTAGAGAAGTTATATTATTTTTAAAAATAATCAGTGATAAAAAGGCATATATTTCAATCATATTAAGATATCTCATCGTTTGGGGAACACTTTTTGGTATTGGTATTTTGAGTGGTCTTTATTCTCCAGGTATACTTATTTCTATGTGGACAATTTCTGTATTTACCACATTTTGGGCTAGCTTAAGACTAAGAACTTTTTACGAACATTATAATTTAGATAACTTAAGTGGAAACAAAAATCAAAACCATCTTACCTATGTTGGACCTATTCCTATGATAGTAAAAATACTAACAGTATGGTGGGCACCATATCATTGGCATCATCATAAAAATCCAGCCATCAGTTGCTTTGATCTTCACAACATAAAGCTTGATATGAATGATAAATCTTCATTGGCTAGTTAGAGTCGCTCCCTAGATGGCTCAATCCGGTATTGAAACATTTATCCCTTTTTTTTCTCATTTTGATCCGTTTGATTTTAAATTGTGTCTAAGATTTTATCTGCCATTCTTTATAGCTTCTTAATTGTTACTTTTCAAAACTGTTCAAATGGCTTTGATAACAGCGACAAAGACAGTTCAGGTACTAATGGAATGTTTTACGCCGATAACCAGACTCTTATAGATCGAATAAAAATTAAATTTTAAACTAAAAAATCTTAATTTTTTGCACAAAAAAACGAACGGTGATAAAGATCGTTATCTAAAAAATTATTAAATTTATTAATCATGGTAGTTATATTGTTTGGACCAGCAATTTCTCCTGCGTAACTTTTATTCATTTGAATCCATGTTGACATAACCAAAGTATATCCTGCAGCACAAGTGGGTAGAGTGTCTAATCCAGCATTTGGACAGGTCAGCATCGGCCAGGCAAAAGACGATGAACCCGTTATATTAAAATCTTTATCCTGTGTTTGCTTACAACCCCCGTAATGCGCTCCTCGAATATGCCCAAAGCTGGCTAGGCCAACGGCGGCATCGGCAGCGGCACTTGTACATAAATCAATTTTATTGGTGTTATCTAAATTCAGCAACATGGGAATTTTTCTTGTAAAGTTGGAGAGCAAACCACTGCTAACTTTATATTTGATCTCTAAAAAACCTAAATATTTTTTTGGCCCCAATGGTGTTTTTGCAACCAAAGAAACAGAATCCACAGTGACAACATTTTCAAAGGTCGTTCCACTTTTTAAAATTGAGGTAGGCCCTAGAACACCTGCTGCGGTGACTTCTTTTAAATCAACAGCAGGATTAATAACCAATGGAAGTGCGCCAACAACATTTGCTCCAGCAAAATGAAGTCCACAGTAGGCTGGATCAGAAATTAAACCCTGAATAAGAGATGTTGTATCTTCAACTAGAAAAAAATTTCTCTGATGGGACATCCCCTTCATCGATAATCCTATAGAATAAGCAATCCCTAAACTAACGATTGAGGCTATGGCTGTAGCAGCCAAGGTTGATGCCAATGAAAACCCATCAGAATTTGAAATTTTATTAAAATATAATTTCATTTTTTTATTTCCCCCAAAAATTATTATCGATTTAAATTAATTATGATTTATTTTTTTCCAAAAGGAAAGCCAATTGATGCAACTGTACTTTGACCATTTTTTGCGATTGGAAAATTAAGAGCTTTGATCACACCCATGACACAATCATTTAACTTATCCCCTCGACCCATTTCTGAACTTTTCACATTTATATCTATAACTTTACCTGTGGGATTAATTTCCCACTCATATTCAACTCGACCAGCCAATGTTGCATCACTAAAAAGCTCTCTCTCATAACACTGTTGAATTTTAGGCAGTGCTTTATTAACAATTTTCATAACCTCGTCATTAGATAAACCCTGATTGGTCCGCTTAGGCTTGAAAGACGGAATACCAACAACGGCTCCCTTAATACTTCGTTTACCAGCAGCACTGGTTGTTCCCGTTTTTTGATATCCTGCGGATCCAACATTTAAACCTAAAGAAGGATTTTTTCCAATGGATGTGCTACTACCTGAACCACTACCTGATGTAGAATTTAAAGATTTTGGCAATACACCCACACCAGGAGTAGTTGATTTTGCAATTTTGACAGGCGTCTCACTGCCTGGACCTTTTGAACCACCCGCTTGTGGAATTTCCGCAAAAAGGTCATTCATTTCCTGCATAGACTTGTTAATTTTTTCTTCTTGAGGTGTTACTGTTTCTTCGCTGAGCACCAGTTGTGGTTGAGGTTTATCTGTTTGCGCTTGTTCTATCGGCTGCTCTTTGGGCTTAACTTGTGGTGCTTTTTGAAGTTTCTTTTCAGGCTTCGCAATAGGTTTAGGTTTTTGCATTTCCTTTTTTACAACCATTTTGGGCTCGGGTGGCTTTGGAGGCTCTGGCTTCTCAGGTTCTGGTTTCGGCAACTCAACTGGTTTTATCTCAATCGGTGGAGGAGGTGCTAAAACTTGTTTAGGAGGCTCAACCAAAAGCCGTGCAAAACGCGGAGAAATATTTTCAACTACAGGA
>DAIRER010000220.1:0-4387 GCA_036795495.1 Pseudobdellovibrionaceae bacterium
GTTTTTAAGTCAGCAGTACAACGATCTTGTTGAGGCCAAAGAACAGTTGCGTAAAGTGATTGATCGAATCAATAAAATTTGTTCCCGACGTTTTAAAGAAACCTTTGATCAAGTGAACGATAGATTTACTCGTGTTTTTCCCGTTTTATTCGGTGGTGGAGAGGCTCGTTTAGAGCTTTTAGAAAATCCCGAATCTGGAGAAATGGGAATTGACATCATCGCAAAACCTCCCGGAAAAAAGATGCAGAACGTGTCGTTGCTTTCTGGGGGAGAAAAAGCCCTCACCGCGGTGTCGTTGATTTTTTCTATATTTCTTGTGAAACCATCTCCCTATTGTTTGCTGGATGAGGTGGACGCACCTTTGGATGATGCCAACGTTTCTCGATTTAATGAACTTGTTCGAGAGATGTCTAAGCGTTCACAGATCATTTTGGTGACTCATAATAAGTACACAATGGAAGTGGCCGGACGCCTGTATGGTGTGACCATGCAAGACAAAGGTGTTTCCACAATGGTTTCTGTGAACTTGCAAGAGGTTTCATAAATCATATGAATGAACTTATTTTTCTCTTGATGGCCGTTGGCTTTGTTTTGTTGAGTTTTTTTCTTTTATCAAAACCGGGGCTCACAAAGATTCGAAAAGACACATTGAAAAAAGACTCACTTCAGTCCGAGGATCCTGGCAATGAGCTCATCGATGATGCAACCCCCTTTGAACCTGGAATGGTGGATGATTTTACGCCAGCTTTGGCTAAAAACGAAAATACTCCAGCAAAAAAGATTTCTGAGGCCCTAAAAAAAACAGAAGAAAATTTATGGGGACGCATCAGAAATATTTTCACGATAAATCAAGCCCCTTCAGAGCTTTTAGAAAAAATCGAAGAGGTTCTTTATACCAGTGATCTAGGCCCTCGTACTGTTGAGCGATTAATGACTTCATTAAATCAGAAATTGAAAAAAAATGAATTATCTGATTTGGAGACTTTAAAGCGAGAACTCAAATCTGAAATGCTTCAAGTCTTTAAAGATTTGAAAAATCAAGAGCATTTTGAGCTGAAGGATGAACTCAATTCACTTTTTGCTAAGCGCACAGAGGGTCCCTTGGTTTTATTGGTCGTGGGAGTCAATGGGGTTGGAAAGACGACCACAATTGGTAAATTATCTGCGGCGTTTGCCAAAGAGGGTAAAAAAGTTCTTGTTGCGGCTGGAGACACATTTAGGGCCGCAGCAGAGAAGCAGCTCAAAACATGGACAGATCGTGCTCAGGTAGAGATCTTTTCTCCAGAGGGCACTAAGGACCCAAGCGCGGTCGCTTTTGATGCGATTTCAAAGGCCAAGGCAAAAGCCTATGATGTAGTTATTGTGGACACAGCGGGGCGACTGCATAATCAAGGGCACTTAATGGAAGAGTTAAAAAAAATGAAACGGGTCATGACGAAGGTAATTCCAGAAAGCCCTCATTATTCGTGGATTGTTTTAGATGCAAACAATGGCCAAAACGCATTGGTTCAGGCCCGTGAGTTTCATAAGGCCATTTCTCTTGATGGGGTCATTTTAACAAAACTGGATGGAACTGCCAAGGGAGGCATCGCTGTTTCGATAGTCCATGAACTGGGCCTTCCTATTCAATTTATAGGCATTGGTGAGACCATAAACGATCTTCAGGTATTCAATGCGGAAGAGTTTGTCTCCGCAATACTATAATACCAATCCCATTTATTTCGTAGACCTTCGTTGGCTGCGTCGTTGTCTTGTGCGACGCACAGGAAGTGCGTCTCCGCGACAATCTCCTTGCCGCCTTGGTCTACTTTATAACTGGAATTGGTACATGATCATCCCATAAAAATTTCTTATAGCTCCAAAAAAAAGATGTGTCTTGTTGAACTGGATGCTTTTTGTGTAGAACAGCCTTCGAAAGTGGAAGTTTAGAACAAACCATTCACAGGGGGATTGATCTATGATTCAAAAGTTAAATCTAGAAAGCCATGAGCTCCATTGTCAGAAAAACCCTAACTCTATAAATCTCAACTCAAAGTTATATTTTAAACAAATATTTTTTACACTTTCCTTTCTTACAGCTTTCTTGTTTAACTCTTTTTCTTTTGCGATTGTTCAAGGCGAAATTATGAATCCTGACGATTTAATGGCTAAATCTGTTGTGGCTATTTTAAACATTGAGAGACCTGGTCTTTGTTCGGGAACCCTACTTGCTGGAAATCTAGTAAAGACAGCAGCACATTGCTTAGCTTCAGATGTTAGTAAAATGAAAATCCTTTTTGGACATAATTTAAATGAAAAGAGAGAGGTTCGTAAAGTTGACGATATATCACTCAATATGATGTCAATTCGTTTAACAATTCCTGATCAAAAAGATACTGGCGATATAGCTCTATTGCACTTTTCAGGTTCAATTCCTGAGGGCTTTGAGCCTGCAGAGTTATTAATGGATGAGAGTAATCTGAATAAAGGTGCCATCGTATATACTGCTGGTTATGGAATGTCCGATATCTCTGCAAAAGAGGGTTCTGGAATTTTGCGAAAAACCTCTGTTATAATTTCGGACAATCAATTTGCATTGACTGAAGTAACGACAAGTTTCACGAATGGATCGGGGCCATGCAAAGGGGATTCTGGTGGGCCGGCCTATGTGGTGATTGATGGTAAGCCTATGGTTTGGGGCGTTGTCAGTCGAAATGCCGTAGATAGTGAATTTTGTAATGTGGATATGGTTTATACCAATGCCATAAAGTACAAAGAGTGGATAGCACATGCCTCTAGCTCTCTTATAGCAAAAGCAAATTTAAATAGAAAAGAAATGTACGCTCAAAAATAATAGTGCAATTCTAAATCGAATTTTGAAATTGTAAGATTGTGCGCCCTAGAATAATTATTTAAACAATTGAGCAAATTCAGGAAGAGTTTCGAGTTCATTTAAATAATAATCTTTAGAAAACTCTTCGACCTTATCATTTGTTTTTAGATTAATAATCGAGAACTGAACTAAAAATCCTGGATTTTTAGTGTCGGGAATATCCACAATATCCACTTTTGTATAAAACTCTCCCTTCGGGTTCGATTTTAATGGAATTTTAATGGAGCCAAAGAAATATTCTGCAATCGGAGAGTGAAAAGTCGTTTTATAACCCTTTAAAGATTCCCATTCTTTTGGAAATTCATTTTTTTTAATAGAGTTTGAAAAGTCATTATTTACGAGCAATTGAATTTTCTCTAAAGGTGTCGACTTATACCATCCAATATAGTTTTCCATGTTGGAGGATTCAAAAGAAAGTAGACCCGCTAAAATTAAAATCGTTACAACTAAAGTGGGAATCAAAAATTTCATAAAAATTTTCCTTATACTATTTTTTGGGCGCACACACAAAGGCAAGGAGTAGATCCCTGTGCTATATGGGCATGACGTGTGTTCGCTGGAATTTCAACTTTATCTCCTGAACGCAAAAGAAACTGATTTCCAGAAACATTAAATAAGAGTTCCCCCTCAATAACCATGCGCACCTCACAAAAGGGGTGTTTGTGTTCAGCAACTTTTTGTTGCGGCGTATAATTTTCAATAAAAGGGTCTAGCCCTTCAGACTTTAGGAGTTTTTGTGCGTTTTCTTGATTGGGGGAAAGGGGGGCAAGCCATCGAGTGATAATCAAAATTTAGTCCTTTCTGATCTAAGGTCACAAATATATCCACAAACTAACATGAAAGTAGTAGCAATTAAAGTCTTCATTTTTAGATAATTTTAAAAGGACTTTTTCAAAACGGGAATTTAAATAAAATGGCCAACTTATTGCAATTAAAAAACGGAAACAAATCCTATGGTCAAAAAGAAATTTTTAACTCAGTTTCATTCTCAATAGATGATGATGAACACGTGGGAGTGATAGGCCCCAACGGCGCAGGAAAAACTACTCTATTTAAATCCATTGTAGGAAAAGAACTATTGGACTCTGGACAATTTACCTTTCGTCAGGGGCTACGTATCGGTTACCTCGAGCAAGAGGCTGAATGGGACTTAGAGAAAACAGGTGAAGAATTTCTTCTTGCTGATCCTAAAGTTCATATGAAAATTTGGGAGCTCAAACGTTTGGGTCTTAGTTTAGGGCTTGATGAACTGCGATTTCAAACCAGTTTGCGTCAACTCAGTGGTGGTTATCGCATGAGGTTTAAACTTTTGGGAATATTGGGTATGGAACCCGATTTGATGTTACTGGATGAGCCTACTAACTTTTTAGATTTAGAAAGCCTTTTGGCACTAGAGAATTTTCTACAAAATTATAAAGGTGCATTTTTATTAATCTCCCATGATCGAGAGTTTTTAAGAAGAGTCACAGATCATACTCTCGAAGTTGAAGCTGGAGATATTCATAAGTTTCCTGG
>DAIRER010000221.1:0-4385 GCA_036795495.1 Pseudobdellovibrionaceae bacterium
AATCGTGTCTTTCATTTTCTGGAATATGATTTTTATATTTCTCCCAAAAGTCTGGAAAAATCCAACTGGCGCCCTCTTGATAGAACCATTGAAGTTCTTCTTTTTCGCATAAAAATATGCCTCTTAAAATCAACCCCATCACATGATTTGTATGCTTTATTGCATAACTTAAAGCCAATGTAGAACCCCAACTGCCACCAAAAACAAGCCACTGATTGATATTTAAAGAAGTTCGGATTTTTTCCATATCAGAAACTAAATCCCAAGTTGTATTTTCTTGAAGCTCCGCAAACGGAGTGCTCTGACCACAACCCCTTTGATCAAAAAGAATAATATGATAAAATTCAGGATCAAAAAATTGTCTATAAAGAGGATCTAAGCCCCCACCAGGACCGCCATGTAAAAAAACAACAGGTTTTCCACGAGGATTTCCACACTGTTCCACATAGATTTCATGAATATCTGAAACTTTTAATCGAAAATGATGAAAGGGTTCAATTTTTGGAAATAATTCCATATTTATTCCTTTAATATAATTATGTAGAGGATATGTTCGTTGGGAGTGGCTTCATAAATTTTAGGATAACAATCGAAAGCTCATAAAGTAAAATCATTGGGATCATCATTAACACCATGCTGATTGCATCTGGAGGTGTAATAATGGCACAAAGTATTGAAATTCCAACAATGGCATAACGACGCTTTTCTTTTAGAAATTGAACATCGATAACGCCCATTAAGCCCAAGGTTACAAGAACTAAAGGAAGTTCAAAAGCGACTCCAAACATAAGTATTATTTCAGAGACAAAACTAAGGTAACGATCAATCGCGATCATGGGTTTGTCCGCATCTCCACCAAAGGTCATCAAAAACTTAAAGGCCATAGGCAAAACAACGAAATAAGAAAAAAGTATCCCTAAAAAAAACATCACGGTTCCAAAACCTATAAAACCAATGGAGTACTTTTTTTCATGAGAATAAAGACCCGGTGCCACAAATTTCCATATTTGATAAAGCCAAAAGGGACAGGATATCGCCACGCCTGAAAAAAATGAGAGCTTTAAAAAAGTCATAAATTTATCCAAAGGCCCGGTGTAAATTAATCCCTGCTCTGGTAAATAGGAAATGATCGGTTGTTTAATTAAAGCAAAGATATGTTCACTGATGCTCCAACAAAGAATCGTTCCAATCAATATGGCATAAAGTGAATGAATAATCCGAGTTCTTAATTCAACCAAGTGCTCAGTAAAGGCTTGATGATTTTCTTCAGGATTTGTCATCGGTAGGGCCTTCTGTTGGTGGGTGATTTTTAACTATAGATTGATCTTCAGACTCTTTTGTTACTTTTGAAACTATGACTTTTTTAACGTTAAATTCCTCTTTAAAAGAGTCTGCACTTCGACGAAGCTCATTAATAAAACGAGCAATTTTTGCGGCAACTGCGGGCAACTCATTTGGTCCTATAAAAATAAGAGCAAGAACACCAACAATAATAAGCTCTGATAAACCAATTCCAAACATAGAAATTCATTATAGTCAGAAGTTAGCAAAGGTCAATCAAGAGGGTTTGTTTTGTTTAAAGTTATGTAACTCTGTGGGAATTGTAATGACTCCAGATTCAATCAAACTCTCTCTCGCTAAATCTGAACCTGTTTTTAGGTACTTTTCATAGAGTCTGAGTAAGTCTTGATTGTCATTTAGCAGAAATTTATGACTAATGTATTCTAAGACATCAACAAATTCTATAAATCTTTTGGAAATAACAGAATATACCTTTACAACCGTATCCTCTTTAACCACCTTTGATAAAGAATCAAAGGCAAGAACTCCCATTTCAATATAATAATCCACATCTATAATTTTTCTTTGTAGTGAATCGCTAAAAAAACCACAAAGATAAAGAGAGCGGTCGCCCATTTTTTTTAATATTTCTCGTTTGATTGGCAAATCAGCGTTTATGGCTTTCAGATAAAGCTCTGCATAAGTAGATGAATCCTTAGAAGAATCATTAAACTGAAATAAATTTCCAACAGACATATGACTTTCTAATACTTGCACCAAGTAACTTTCAATCTGAGGATAGGTGTCGATGCGTCTTTTCTCTAAGCCTTCACGAACGAGCTCCTTAAAATGACCCTCGGGATGAATTATTATTGACCCTTCTTTTTCATTCATAAAATCACTCCAAACCTTTTATTGAAAAGGCTTTCCTTATATTATAAAATGATTTTAATAAAATTCCTCTAGAAATTAGAATTCTGGACTTTAAGCATATCAAATTGAGTCACTTAAGAGTCGAAATCCTTTAGAAATCCCGCCTAAAAGTTATAAGAGAGCCCCACGCCGCCTGTGGGAATTACCTTTGCTTTTTTATATTCGTAAAGCAAATTGACCTCTAAAAAGTAACCAAACCCTAAGTAGTTTGATGACTGGGGAGTATATAATATTCCGAAACCAAGAACCATAAAATCAAGGACAAATAGTTTAGAGCTTTTTTCGTCTTCGTTTAAAGCACGCTGAAGTATTCCTGACTCAGAAGTATTATAGTCCGCCGATGAATTATACCAACGAGAATAACCTAAAACATTAAAAAGTGTAAGTTCATTGGGTTCAAAATAATGCTTCCAAAAGACTCCGAAGGACTCATATCCAGGACCTTTACCTACTCCAGCAAACGCACTTTCTGAAGGCTCATAGTTAACCTCTAACTGTAAGGAAAAGGCACCTAATGCACCCCCCAGCTCGCTACGCAAACCAAAATTTCTATTAATTCTAAACTCATCTATCGACTGAATTGATTCTTGTGCATGCTCTAAATATGTAGCGGCCAAGGCTGTGTTAAAAAAAGAAAAGGCTAAAAAAATAATTTTTAAGTAGAGCTTCACCATGAGTATTAGTTTAACCTTATGAACTGACTCCGTAAATCACAATGTCCCCATAAGGACATATAAACTAGACTTTACTCCGGAAAGAAAAGTGAAAGTTAATTTTGATTTTCAATTCAATAAGCCCTAGTATCAAAGTTACATGAAAAATAAATTTAAAGTTTTAGTCGTTGAAGATGATTTAGATGTCCAAGAAGTCATCGAGCTTTTGATTCAATCTAATTACGATGCAGAGGTCACATTGGCCGCCGATGGTAATGAAGCCTTAAACATTTTAAAACAAAATATTAAATTTGATATAATCACTTCAGACTTGAATATGCCTAAAGTTAAGGGTGACCAACTCTATTTTGAGCTTCGAAAGTTTGATTCAGTGACCCCCTTTATTCTTGTGAGTAGCGAACCCCTTTCTAATTATGAGTCTTTTAAAAATCCAATAAACCTATTTCACCTTGATAAACCATTTACCGATGAAGAATTAAAAAATATTTTTACAAAAGCCCTTTCAAACATAGTGAAAACACCTACCCAGGAATATATACCCATAAAATTAAGCGTTCTTATTAAAATTCAAGAGGTACATGTTCCGGTTTATATAAAAATTTCTGAAAATAAATATGTAAAAGTTCTTAATGAAGATGCTATTTTTGACTCTAAAGAACTCTCTCGTTTTGAAAAAAAGCACACCGAACTTTTATATATTAAAAAAGAAAATTTTCATCAGTTTTTGACTCAACATCAAAAGCTTGTTTTTTCTAAAGACGCATGGAGTGAATTAAATTGCATTGAACTTTCTAAAGAGCTGAGCATTGATTTGGATTTAATTTCAAAGGCTTCTAAACTATTTGGATGGAGTCCTGAAGTTATCGAATTAGCAAATAAAAATATAGGTAAGGTCATCCAATTGACCGATAAAAATATTAAATTTGTAAAAGTGATGGAAATTTTTAAAACTGAAAAAAACATTCGCCTGGCGACCCATTCAATTATACTTACCTATTTGATGACCGATATCGCTCGCAAACTTGCATGGGGATCCGAATTGACCTTTCAAAAGCTAGCTTTTGCTGCCATTTTACACGACATCGATCTTGATGAAGATCTTTTTGTTGCAAAACAGACTTTGTTACAAGAAGGAGATCTTAAAGGCTTCCCTGAAACCACGGAGCTAAAAAGAATTTTAGAGCACTCAAATAACGCTGCAACATTAGTGCTCAATTGGCCACTCTGTCCACCAGATGTTGATATTATTATTCGACAACATCATGAAAAGCCAGATGGAACAGGCTTTCCTGCCGGGATTCGAAGTCAAAAAATCTCTCCACTCTCTGCACTTTTTATTCTTTCAGAAGATATTGCCTATCATTGTATTGAAAATTTTGGTGTACAACCTAAAGACTATCTATTGTCTAAAAAAGATTATTACAATGCCGAGCCCTTTCGGGCCATTTTTAAAGCTGCAATAGAACTCTTATAACTTTTAATATAGGCAAGATAGAC